>PIXS01000346.1 GCA_003096255.1 Candidatus Bathyarchaeum sp.
AAAGAGAGGGCTTAATCAGACCTAGGGCAAGTTTTGTGGTGGCAGTTGAGCCTATTATTGAGCCCACTCCTCCAATGGTTGCGATTATAGCGGGATAGACGGCACGCATCCTTGTTCCGCTGATTTTGTCAAGCAGGGAGCCAGTAACATTGACGATAAGAGTAACAAAAATGAGGGTTAAAAGAAATTCTCGGATTGTTGCAACAAATTTTGCCTCACCAATGTTTCTGATTAGGATATAGATTACCCAAGAAATGAAAAAGATGTCCATGAACAAAATCAGGTAGCGTCCAAAGGAGCCAAACATGAAGAAGAGAGCCAAACTTAGGACGTAGCATCCCGTGTTGATTATGTCAGACACTGGCGAAGTTATTGGATACACAACAACATCCGGGTCTAGTCCCCGCCTGAAAGAAAACACAGAAAACAACATCGTCAACGGCGAAACAAACAACACAGACAAAAACATCGTCGCAATAATTACTGCCAGCAACGGAATAAAATCGACAATAGTTGCATTCCAAAGAAACACACCAAAGACCCAAGTGCTAGCTCCCACACTGACGCCACTCACGAGAGCCAACGTTATAATCACACGCAAGAGAGTTCCGAAATCCTTGGTGTTCTTAGTGAAAACGGGCTTAATGGTACCTAAGTGCAGACCAGTACCTAAGTGACCGCTAAAAAGTCCACCTATGGCGCCTCTGATGCTCAGAATTCCTGGAAAAAGGGCTATCACCCATGGAGCCGCGTCGATTGAAAGATATAGAACAAAGAGGGTTCCCGTTAACAACCCAAGCATATCAAAGGATAAAGAGAACAGGGACTGCCCTAAGTTGGCCTTCAGCTTCTTTCCGGACAAAGCTCCAGCTATGTTGGTCTTCGTCATCGCTTTCACTTCCGTCCATCAAGCTTAGCCTCCCTTGTCTTCTTACCTCACGGGTTGCAGCGACATAGAGCATACAGCCGACTGTATAGAGTTCTTGACCCATTTCTGGATCGCCAGTCCTCTGTAACGTTATCACTGCTTTCCTGTCGCTCCTTCTATAGCATAAACTCAACAATAGCCCTTAAAGACTTTTTGTCCAACATCCACAGGCAAGCTTCAACTTTCAGAAAAAAAGCATCTACGATAACAAAACCAAAAACATAACCTAGAAACGTCCAGTACACCTTCCGCCAGATACCCTTTCATGGGCTACGCTAACTCAATCCCTTAACGCCAACAGGGCGAATCAAGAAAAAAGAGTCAGTTGCCCGAGAAGCATTCAAACTAGACCTTTATCAGGTCAAGGCTCTTCATCAGGTCCCGTTTCCTGTTTCTAACAGTAACTTCAGTTACGTTTGCCGCCTTAGCAAGCTGAGCCTGCGTCACCTTCTCCTTCAACATCCTCGCTGAGAGATAAAGTATTGCAGCTGCGAGACCTGAAGGGTCTTTTCCAGTGGTAGCATGCTTGTTTTTGGCTTCTCTTAGCAGATTTATTGCTAATCCCTCGACGTCACTGGAGACTTTGGCTTTGTCCGCAACTTTTGTGATGTATTCTGTGGGGTCGTCTATTGGCATCTTCATTTCTAGGTTTCTGACGATAACGCTGTAGGATCTTGCAATCTCCTTTTGGGACCGCTGACTGGCTTCCGCTATCTCTTTCAGAGTTCTAGGGAGTTTGGTGAATCTGACAGCCGCGTATAGGGCTCCTGCGACCATTCCTCCGATGCTGCGTCCCCGAACTAAGCCTTCGTTCAGGGTTTTTCGGTAGACTATGGCTGCCATATCGTGGACTGAGGAGGGCATGTGGAGTATTTCGGAGAGGCGTTGGAGTTCGCTCATTGCGAGCATGAGGTTTCTGCTTTGGGATGCGTGGACTTTTGAGCGTGTTTGCCATCTTCTGAGGCGCCACATTTGTTGTCTGGTTTTTGGTGATAGGGGGCGACCAAGGGCGTCTTTTTCTATTCTGATGACTGTGGATAGTCCTTTGTCGTAGTGTGAGTAGTTTGTTGGGGTTCCTGCTCTTGCTCTGGCGTCTCTTTCTTGTGGAGTGAAGGCTCTCCATTCAGCTTCTTGGCTTGGGATGTTTTCTTCGATGACTAGACCGCATCGACTGCAAACGTATTCTCCCATCTCTGGGTCTAATACAAGGTTTGTACTGCCACATTCTGGGCATCTGACGGCAACTATTTGCTTTGTCACGATGTTTCATCCAGCCTATGTTAACAACTATATTGTGGTAGAAGCAATATTTAAATATGACGTATGTCATATTTAATCTCTCCAACTTTTAACAATACAACCAACTGTCTGAGACTTCAACAAAATTTATTTTGTCTAGCTCATAAATGAACATAATGCGATAAGAGATGAAATTCTCGTTCATAAACCCAAGTCCCCCGTCGGAATCAATGTATATGGTTCCAACAGCTTGGCCTCCGTTAGGGATTCTGTATTGTGCAGGGGTTTTGCGGGAGGCTGGGATTGAGGTTTCTTTGCTTGATCAGCCTGCGACGCGTTTTTCTTTGGATCAGGTAGTGGATTGGGTGAAAAAGGAAGATCCGGACATTGTTGGGTTTTCTGTTTTGCTTAGTGCTGCGAAGGAGGCGCCTAGGATTGCTGAGCGGGTTAAGGCGGAGAATCCTGATGTGACTGTGGTTTTTGGGAGTCATCATTCGACTTTTAATGCTGAGAGGATTCTTCAGAAGTATCCTTTTGTGGACATTGTAGTCAGGGGGGAGGGGGAGTATACGGGTGTTGAGATTGTTAGGTGTCTTGAGGAGCAGCGGGAACTAGATAAGGTTGATGGGGTGACTTTCCGGAAGGATGGCAGGGTTGTTTCTAATCCGGATAGGCCGCTGAATAAGGATGTTGATGCTCTTCCTTTTCCTGACCGTGATCTTGCGGGAGTTGACTACTCGTCTGCGATTTTTGGGGTTAAGATTAACAGCAAGAAGTTTACGACGTTGCTTTCGTCTCGGGGCTGCCCGTTTAATTGTAGTTTTTGTGGAATCAGGAAGTTTACTCGGAGGGCATGGAGACCCAGGTCGGTTGAGAATGTTATGGCGGAGCTGGAGTATCTGCAGAGTGAGGGGTATGAGCAGTTTCTTTTTGCTGATGACAATTTTACGTTGGATGCTAAGAGGGTGTCGAAGCTTTGCCGCAGCATCAGGAAGGCGGGAATGGACATTGAGTGGTTTTGTGATTCGCGGGTGGACCACATCAGCTATGACATGTTCAGGGACATGGTGAAGGCGGGTTGCAGGTGCCTCTTTTTTGGCATAGAAAGCGGAAGCCAGAGGATTTTGGATTATTACAGGAAGGGCATTACTCCTGAGCAGTCTGAGAAGGCGGTCTGTAAGGCTCGGAAGGCTGGTGTGGACATTATTGTGGGTTCTTTTATTGTTGGGGCTCCTGATGAGACTCAGCGCGAGATTGTAGGTACGTTGCGGTTTGCGAACAGGCTGGACATTGATATACCTGACGTCAACATTTTGGGTGCCCAGACTGGAACAGACATTTGGAATGATTTGGTGGCGAAGGGTTTCTTGAATGAGGATGAGCAGTGGGAGGATGAAATCTGTATTCCCAGAGATGTACCGACTCCTGTTCCATATGAGGAAGTGAAGTCACTAGTATACGAGTATTTCCGAGCATTCTACCTGAATCCTAAGCAGTTGCTTACTGAGATATTGAGGACTTCGAAGAGCAGTTTCAGGATAGCTGCTGCCATAAACAACATGCGAGGCTTCCCACAGTTAATCGAGAACCTTGCTCACGCCATCAGAAGAGATGAGAACTGAAAAGCTGATAAGGAAAATGGTATATTGATTGAATGTTTGTATAGTTGGGGAAAGGGCTCATGTCGCAGGGTAATGATAGTGCCAGAAAAGAGATTGAAATTCTGAGGATTTTGAGCGAGTTTGATGGTCCAGTTGGTTCTACGTTGCTGAAGCGGGAGCTGAGAAAGAGAGGGTTTCTGTTAAGCGAAAGGACGGTTAGATATCATCTTCAGTTGCTTGAGGCAAAGGGTTTCCTAGCGGGGCACAATCGAAGGGGAAGAACAATTACTTCTCAGGGTATGGAGGAGTTGGGCAGAGCTTTGGCTTCTCAGAGGCTTGGTTTTGTTACAACCCGTTTCATGTCTCTGGCGTATTCGGCGACCTATGACCCGACAAAAGACACGGGAACAGTCGTCGCGAACGTTTCTTTGCTTGACAAGAGCCTTAAGGATAAAACGGTGGAGACCATGAAGGCGCTGCAGAGCATGAATCTTTTGTCGGCTCCATACATCAAGGTGCTGGATGAAAACACGGAATATTGTGACATTTCTGTTCCTGAAGGCAAGATTGGTCTCTTTACAGTTTGCAATTTGACTTTGGATAGTATTCTGATTCATTCGGGAATTCCGCTGGTTTTCGGTTATGGAGGACTGGTTCAGGTGGTGAACCGTAAGCCCATCAGGTTTGTTGAGATAATGTCTTATGAGGGAACCACGATACCGCCGTTGGAAGTTTTTGTGTACAGGAAAATGACTTCTATCATGCGGGTACTGAAAACGGGCTCAGGAATGTTGCTGGCGACTATGAGGGAGATTCCTGCTGAAGCCAGAAGCCAAACCGTGAAGATTCTTGAGAGTCAGCAGAAGAAGGGATGGGGAGGCGTCTTGGTTGTTGGGGAACCTAACGAGCCTGTTCTGGGAGTTCCTGTTAGCATGGACAGGTTTGGCATATGCTTGGTTGGCGGCATTGTTCCGGGAGCAGCCATGGTAGAGGAAGGCGCCCAGATTGTCACCACTGCGCCCCACTGTTTTGTTCCCATAGAAGAGATGATCCGAATCTAAACAGTTCTAACGCCAGTGTGAACTGCCTTCACCTGAAGTGTGCTGTGCAGAGAAATTTCAGAAAAAGTACTGTTTTCAATAATGTACTGCTATTAGACTCCTAATATGCAAGAAGAACGTGTGAAGGGCAGTCACAGAAATGTGAATAACTATGTTGTAATGAACTGTTGCTGTCATACATCGGTTTTTGTGTCTGAACAGAGTTAAGTTAACTCTAAACCAAACCCAAATTTGTTTAGTTGTTCTTACGCTTGTTCGATAATGAGATTAAGCTGTGCTGGTGAATAGTGGGCTGATTACTGTTCCGTCGGTTAGATGGAATTGTATGCTGTATTTGTTTCCTGCTGTCCAGTCGACAGTTACCTGCAAAGTGACCGTGAGACCGCATTCAATTTTATTATCATCAGAAGTAAGTTCCCAGTTACCCGTTTGTGTTACACCATTGAAGTTCACTTGTTCAAATTCTACATTTTTCGTTCCAACATTAGTGACTGAGACGACTATCAGGTCATCTCCTGACCCATCCCCTACAGTGTCCGTGAAGGTAACATTTTCTATTTTTAGTTCAGTTGTTTCTAAGAATACTAGTGTTTGTTCTAGATATGTTGCCTTTGGGGTTTTCCCGTCATACTGTATCTGAAGGCTTTGACCGGGGTCTACTCCTTCATCCAGAATTGTCATTATTGCTCGCGGTGGATTCGGATTGTACATTGGCTTTGGTGTCATGAGAAATAACGCTGAGGCTCCAATTACCCCAACAACGACAATAAGAAGAATACATACACCCGTCTTATTCAATGGAATTGCCTCAATAATCAAATTCAGAGTCTTTTAGAGTTAAATTTTATGAATTGAAAAACAATATCAGTAAATTCAGTCCTGTTTGGACTTCCACAAAACCCCTTTTCTTCTAGGGTTAAAGTTTAACCCCTGAACCCCAAAACAAATTAGAACGTTTTTGCATAGGTATTAGTGTAGTCTTAGTTCTTGTGATTTTAATGTCAATGAAAAAAAGTACCATTGACTTGCAGCTTCATGCGGCAGTAAAAGCTTTAGCGATTCTTCAAGGAGAAATAAACTGTAAGATTGATGAACTGATTAAGAAGGCGAAAGTGCTTAAAGAAAAAGAGGAAAAGAACGAAAAAACCGATTATTTGCTGGAAATGATTTCTGACAATCTAAATGAGCTGCAAGAGTTGGTTAATCAAAGAAATAATTTGAGCAAACAAATTGAAAAACTGGAACAAAAAGAAATTGCCCTAATGAAGTAGACCTGTGGGTTTACAGACTAGGCTGAAAGTATGCCATACTCAGTCTTGAGGTGCCCATTATACAACTTTAATAATTACCAAACTCCAGTTTTAGTTTAGGGCGTCACAGTCTGGGGAACTGATTTTTGAGATCGGCTGAAAATGAGAAATACAAATTCAGCAAGAAGGTGCACATAGCTGCAATAGGAAAATGTGCTGGTTGTTTCTATTGTGTAAATGCTTGTGAAGAACACGCTATCAAGGACTGTGTGCCGCCTATTGTAGATCACTCTCTTTGTACAAGATGCATGAAATGTATTGAAATATGCCCACGAAATATAATGCAAATAGTGGACTAGCCACAAATCTTGTTTGAACAATAAACCATTTGTGAAGAATTTGGGTTTGCTGAGGCTCCAGCACATGGCATCGAATTGGGACTGAGGGCAAGTCGAGGAAAGCACAATGGAACTAAAGCTTACCCACTATTGCTTTTGGGGATAACATTCCGTGCATGAGCCTTTTCAACCCCCATTTTCTTCAGACGAGCTTACTCCCAAAAAAAGAAGGGAGGAAAAATTGGTTGTTTATTTTTGTTTCTTTAGGAAGCAACAGTATAGTCCGATGATTACCACGACTACAACGAGTACGATGATTACAAGGTCAATTGCCTGGTATGCTGGAATGTCTGCGCATGGGTTGCATTCTGGATACTGTGGAAGCATGTTGATGGTTCTCTGAGCAGCATCGGCAGCAATTTCTTCTGCGGTTGGAACGTATGGGAATTGCGGCATCATATTGACCGTTCTAGTTGCAATTTCGTCAGCACTTGGACCTTGGTATCCAGGAGCATCTGCCGCTGCGTCTACAACAAATGCGGTTGTATCATACGAGGCATAGTAGGATTTAGAGCCTTCGAACAACGCAGTCACTTCATAAGTACCGACAATTTCGGGAGCCCACACCAGCTTGAACCCTCCAGTACTATCGACGCTAACAATATCGGAGTAAAAGTCACCATTAGGATCTTGTATCTTCACAAACACTTCAACGCCTTCAACGTCAGCTGGACACTCAAAATTCTTGTATATGTACAACATCCAATCACTCATGCTCTCATCAGCAACTGCAGGAACACCCTTCGGGAAACGTAGTCTTAGAGAATCATCTTCTGTGCCTGGAGAAATATCCATGACTGTTCCTCTAATTATGACACTTTCTCCCTGTTTTAGAGCTGTGAGCGGTGCTTCCACAGTGGTTTCGCTTGGACCCTTACCAACAGCATATATTCGATTATCATATGTGTCAAAAGTAACCATTACACTGTCTCCAATTACTGCTCGACCGCCCCATACAGTTGAACGGAACAGACCATCCGCTCTCCATATTACGTCACCAGTTGTTGCATTCAAGCATAAAGCCGGTGCACCACGTGGCATAGGTTCAATAGCAGAGTGCTCTGTTGAGCCTAGGTAGACTTTTCCATCAGTGAAGAAGAGTAGTATTTCCCACCAGTTATTAGAGAACAAATATTCTCTGTATGGGTCATCTGCTTCATATGTCCATAGTGTACTGCCATTAGTAACATCATAACCATAAACAATTCCGCCAACGCCTGTTGTGATTAGTATGCCATCATAGATAACTTTTGGACCACCATGACCTCCATAGTAATTAAGATAATGTTCGCCTTCTGTTGGACCCCATAGATAAGTGCCATTTTCTGTACTAAAGCCATAGTATTGTCGTTTCTCATTTGCCCACACTACAGCAACTCCATCATCCAAACTTGCAGTAACAAAAGCTATTGTTTGGTCATCATCTACCCATTCATCCGGCGCATTCCAGCTTTCGTTGAATAGTATATCTCCTTCTTTGCCTTCTTCTAGACTGAAAGCCCAAGTATTCACTTCCGTCTGAGACATGTCCATGCCGAAGACTCTGTCGCCTAGTTTAACTCCGCGGATACTGCCAGGCAAGCCTGTTGGGAAAGTGAAGTTCAACACGTAAGCACGCTGAGCTGCTTCAGATAGTTCGCCATCATCCATCTCTTCTGCATCATAAGTGGCGTACTTTGGTGCATAGAAAGAGCCTCCTGGAGGCCAACTTCCAGCTGAAGGGCTGTCTTCTCCGAATGGAACAATAAGATGTGTCATGCTCCAGAGATATCCCTCACCTGCATTCAAGTCGAAATTATAGCGATATATCCAACCATTTTCATCGTAAATCGTTGAGCCCGAGGGCACGTTTTCAACTGTAAATTCCCAGTCTCCCGTATAGGGGTCAAATGCATACCAAGTCTGTGGACCAGGTGGTCCACCGAAGAAACCGCCTCCTCCACTGCTTACCCACAAGTAGCTGTAAATACCATGATGGTTATAGCCGGACCATAAGAGTGTTTGACCAAAAGATATTGTTCGATTGTCCAGAAACGTTTTTGTCCATAGTTCTTTACCTGTTCGTACGTCTACGGCAGTATATTCTAACGGGCGAATTTCCTCACGGTGGGTATGGATGAGTATGCCATTGATGATTAGTCGGCTAGTCCATTTGCCTTCGTATGCATCTCCGTGACTGAATGCGAATTCTCCAGTGGTTGTTCCTCCAGCTAGACCTCCCATGTATAGTTCATCCGCCCAAAGTATGTGCGCACTTTCTGGTGCCTCATCGTTGCCGGGAACAATTGGGGCGCCAAATCGGTTAAGTTCCAGCCAACTGCCTGATATTGTGTACCATTCTCTAAGTTGGGCATCTATTGGTCTAGTCCAGTATTGAGTTGGAAGGGAATGACCAGGATAATTTGCTATTGGTTCATCTTGTACTACTAGTTCAATTACTTCACTGGTGCTAGCTAACATTACAGTACCCGTTGGAAGTCCTGGTGAAGTGTTGGTTTCAGTTGTTGTTTGTTGAGGGAAGTGTGCTTGCACAAAATAACTGCCGGTCATATCCGGCCAATAGACTTCGCCTGTTCCACCAGTGGAATCGGTTGTTATGTCAGAAATTGTATCAGTTTCACCGTCAGGTCTCTCGATGGTGATTCTTAAACCTTCCCAACTCATGCCCACAGTCGATAATCGAGTGTAAATTCCAACGTGAAATAACACTTCTTGGTTTATTCCAACAGGGTTAGGTACAGCACCTAAGTAACAAACGGTTTGTTTAGTTTGTGTCTGTCCAGATGCAATCGGAATTGCAAACAATATCCAACTTGTTGTTAACATCGTAACTAAAAGTATTATAGCGAGTTTTGATTTGCAATTTGTTTTTTCCATTTTCCTAGTTTCCTATTTCATTTTCATAACTAAGTTGTAGTTGCCTTCGACAGAAGGCTGTTAGAAATCTTCAGTTTATGCTCGCAACAACAGAGTAGATATTTTCCAAGTCAGAATTCTTGCTACAGTTAACAGAGTTTCTGCCAAGGCCCCCTAAACTCAGTTAAAATTATTTTTCAATCTCTTTCTTTATAACATTTGTCTATGTGTGTGGTGCGCGTTTAGCACGTGTATGTATGTAAGAGAAAGGAAAAAGGCGTATACGTTTGGGGCTAAAAGTTAACCCCAAACCTAAACTAGTTATTTTAAGGAAATGATATGAATGATAAGCGGCATTGTTTTTTGTAAGGAAGATGTCCTTATCTGATATGGAGGAAGAAGCGAATGAAGATTCTGAATTATAGTTCTGTGGAGCCAAAGGATGCGGGAGCAGGAACCTCAAAGGTAACGGTCAGATGGTTAATCGATGAAGAAACTGGAGCCAAGAACTTTTTCATGAGACTGTTCGAGATAGAGGCTGGAGGCTACACTCCCTTACACCATCATGATTGGGAACACGAAGTCTTCATACTAGAAGGAGAAGGAACAATAATCTGTGAAGACGAAGCAAAACTCTTTCGCGCAGGCGACGTCGTTTTCATCCCTCCCAAAGAGAAACATCAGTTCAGAAACACTGGAAAAAAATTGGTAAAGTTCCTGTGCCTAATCCCAAACAAAAAAGATACACAAGCAGAAACAGTAACTTCTTGCGGATGCAACCAAAAAAGCTGTCAGATTTGTGAATGAAGTTTAAATCCGACAGTCTACAGCTCTCAAATTATGGCAACAAAGACTGAACTGATTCAGGCAAAAGCAATTGAGATTCTCAAAAGCGCACCGCAAGGAATACGAACTTCTCAACTGATCAAGGCCATACAAGAAAGTTTGCCAGATGTCCATCCTAAAACCATAAACGGAACGGTTTGGAAACTTCCCGCAACAAGACCTGAAGAAGTGTACAAGCCAAGTAGAGGTCTTTTTAGACATGTGTCTTTTCGAGAAACCTAAAAACTCTTCATGAAAGTGAACCTCCGAGTTACTCGTTAAAAAAATCTGAAAAACACGTTGCACCAAACGCTTTAATAGATTATTTTCCAGTATTTTGTTTGGGGGTTTATGTTTTGTGTCCAAAAATTTTGATTATATATGATTCTAATACTGGAAACACAGAGAAACTTGCCAAGGCTGTGGCAAAGGGCGTGAAAATGTGTCAGGTAACAGTTGCAATGAAGCGCACAGAAGAGGTTGACCTGCAAGAAGTTATTGATGCTGACGGATATGCCATAGGGTCGCCATCACATTTCAGCGTAATGTCTGGAAAAATCTTGACGTTACTAACTAAACTTTATTCGATACGGAACAAAATGGCAGGCAAGCCCATGGGAGTATTCACTACTGGAACTGGGGGACAAGTAGTTGCCCTCGAGAACATAGACCGCATAATTGGGGTCTTTAATCCAATGTTCATTAAACCTGGAATCGTTATTGAAACTGTTCCAGAACGTGCAAATCCTTGGGAAGTAGATGAAAAACAAGCAATCAACTTGGGAAGAAAACTTGCTGAAGCAACACTAAAAGACAGAAGATCAAGAAAAATCTGTTAAGATTAAATTTTAGCTCCCAAACACAAACAGACGTACTTACATGAATACGAAAATGTGTGTACAGTATCGCATGATTGGGATTTAGTTCATATCAAGGAAATTACTTCATTGATGTTTAGGGGAACAAATACGAGTATTCAGGATGATCCGTAGTTTGGTAAACACGGTAAGGTATTCTTGCGGTTTCATTAGTTTTAGTCCACTTCTCAGTAATCTCTGTCAAGACCTTTTCAAAATCTGAAGTAACTGTTGAAAAACCTTGACCAAAATACGGGTAATAAGCTGCCATACCATAGGTACTGTTTAGCCTGTAAGTGAACAACAATGGTGCCAAGATAACTGATCTCCCAGCATAAACTTTGTTAAGCATGTTTCGCGTGACATCACCATTCCACCATCTATAAACAATGAAGGTGTACTCTGCTGTTCCATCAACATCCGTTGTAGGTTCCATAGATTCTGCTTCCACAGGCTCAGGTTCTGTATACTCTGGAGGTGTTGGTTCAGGTTCCGTTGCGTCGGTCGGCTCTTGTTCAGGCTGTTCCGTTGGCGGATATGTTGTTAATTGGTTTGTGTCTTCAGACTTGAGTTGGTTAATTTCGTTCTGTAAATAGCTGAACCCCACTAACGTCAAGGTTACATTTAGTAACAGCATAACGACTATTCCAACAACAATTATTTTGTTCATTTTCTCAAAACCAAACACGAATCAATGCATGGAAAAACGGCTTTCTTCTCTTCTGCATTCACATCTCAACAATAAATACCGCATTTGGTAACCAAAAAAGGATTTTTGTCAAGAAACCTTGACCAAAACACGCCTTTTCCTAGTCAAGAAACTTTGACCAGCTACTGATTGCGTATGAGTTCTTTAGTTCATAGTTTTTGGAGTTAAATTTTGGCTCCAAACAAGTCTAGAAAGACGAATAATTGAATTCAGGTTAACAGCGCCACTAAGCGAATTTGTGATTAACTTTTAAATATCATAAAAAACATCGTTTATATTGTGTTTTTTAAAAAGAACCTCCAGATTTACAAGCCAATTTCAATATCCGTCACATTAATTGTGGCCATATTAGTTGCCTTCAGTGTTCCTGTCTATGCTCAAGTCGATTTTGAAGCCTTCATGGGCAGCAGCATATCCGATGGAGAAATCGATGGAGTAATTGGCAGCGAGTGGGACGACGCAGGCAACTATCCCGGCACAGCCATAGAACCGACCGGAACAGCAGAGGTATGGACAAAACATGACGGAACTTACCTGTACATAGCTATCGAATTTACTGCAGACTCTTCTAATCCGTGGGTAGGAATACAATTTGAAAAAACAGGTCACATGTCCTCTGGCGCTGACGGAGCCATTTTCGGTCATGACAGAATTGGCGCAAACGAGTATCGTGACATCTCTTTTGGCGGCTTTGGAAGCATATCCTCTGACACACAACAAGATGGAGCAGGTGCAATAAACTTAGGAACCTCAAACCTTGTCACCATCGAGTTGAAAAAACCATTGAGTAGCGGAGACTCAGAGGGGTCTGACATAGATTGGAACGTAGACAACTCATATACGTTGATTATCCTGTGGGACTCTAACGGAGGAGGAAGCAGCGGAGGCAGCAGCGGTCACACTAGCTCTTCTCAGGTGAACAGAACCATATTCATCAACCCAAACGTGATACCCGAATTTTCAACAATAACTGCCGTTGTAGCATTAGCTACAATAGCATCACTGGCTTTAACCCTTAGAAGAAAGTTAAGTAACAGCTAAATTTTAGTCCCAAACGTGCTCTTACATTAGTAGAAATCACTGTTGTTCAGTTGACTTGAAAGTTCTTTTCTCTATGATTAGCCAAACAACAACACTTGTTATAATTGCGGCGATAGTTAGAAGGTATTCAATTGGGATTTGAGAGGTTTCTTTCTCTAGATTCAAGTGATACATGCCATCTGCCCCTAATACCCAGCCCTCGGTAGAACTTACCATTTTCACAGAAAAGAGCCAAGCACCAGTAGGACCTGTCGCGTTGCTCCACTCGTTTCCATCCCAATGTATTACAGCGCCATCAGACCCTACAGCCCAGCCATCATCCGAATCTATCATAGCAAGCGAAAACAGGTGACTTGCTGTTGGGCTTGTTACGTTGTTCCAGCTGGTTCCATCCCACCGTATTATTCTTCCCCCGTCACCCACTGCCCACCCGTCAGTGGAACTTACCATATCAACTGACCATATCGTTCGAGACGCAAAGATTTGGGGACATTCTACAAGACTCCAGCACGTTCCATCCCAATGAACAATAGTGCCTCTATAGCCTACTGCCCAGCCGTCAGTTGAGCTGATCATATCCACTGACTCTATCGGATTAGTCAAATTGTATTCTACAACAAAACCAGTTGTGATTTCCACTGGATAACTGATTGTCTCCTGACGACTCCAGCATGTTCCATCCCAGTGCATTATGGCTCCACCGTTTCCAACCGCCCAACCATCAGTTGAGCTGACCATGTCTAATGCGTTAAAGTATCCTCGGGGCGTGGACATGTTTTTCCAGCTGATTCCATCCCACCGGATTACAGACAGGACTGATGGTGACGTCCTTTGGCGTACTACTGCATAGCCTTCATTTGAACTGAGCATATCCACGAAGACCAAGTTCGCGTAGGTTGGACTGGCAACTTCGGTCCAGCTTGTTCCATTCCAATGAAGTAAGCATCCATCATTTCCCACTGCCCAGCCATCAGTCGAGTTAACCATATCCAGCGATGCTACAAACACATCATTTGGTATTGATACTTTGGTCCAGCTTGAAGCTTGAACAGTTCCAATGAAGAAAGTTAAGCTAAGCGAAACCACAAAAAATGCTGTAACTGATTTCATGAAAGCAATACGTCTCATATTACCCTCAATCCATCAGCAGTAGAGACTCTATTATGTAGTAAAACTACAGGAAAAACAGGCAATATCCCAAAAACGGGTTTGATGTTCTTCATTTTTTACCGAATATTCTTAATTTGATTTTGGTGAAAAGGCTTTTTGTCAAGAAAGTTTGACCAAGATGAAGCAGGGGTTAGTCAAGAAAAATTGACCTTAGCAAACAATCAAGGTTCCATGAGGTTTATGCAGTTTTGGTAATCGCTCCACATACACATTCGTTGGATGAAATTATGCGAAACTGATAGTCAGCATTTTTAGTCCATCCAACATTAGTTATGGTTATTTGTCCCTGACTTCCTGTTGGATAATTACTGTCTTCAGGTTTGATGGAAAATGTTCGATTGAAACCATCTCCTAATACTTGAACCTGTTTCAGAACCGCATCCGTTACCTTGTTTGTATTCTCTAAATATAGGACAATGCTATTATTTTCTAATCCTGAAGTTCCTTCGAATTCTACATTAGTGATTCTTATCTCTTCCCATCTTGGTTCAAATCTACTGTCTTCATACTGAGAGAGAAGAAAGAGAAATCCCACAGTTAACACGATTAATAGTCCAGCAGCTAGAACCCGTATTCCAGAATCAGATTTTTCCATGAATTGTGGTCTTTTATTTCAAGTATTTCGGGGTTATTAATTATAGATATGAAGCAAAACTTCTGAAAGCAAAGTTTGAATTAAGCCAAGTAGAAGCAAACACTCTAGCCACAAATACGACCGCTCTTGATGTGTCCACTATAACACCCAAATTTTATGTATTAAATTGTGATATCTTCAAAGATGGCACATCGAAAACGGGGATACAGATTCAAGAATGACTGGCCTCCTGAGCACCAGGAACATATCGAACAGAATTACAAGTCAGGCGTCACCATTCCGGTAGACGTCAAAATCGAACTGGAACACCATGTACTCAATTTGGAAAACGTCAAGAAAATTCTGAGCAACGCACGAACAATTTCGGTAATGGACTGCGGATGCCGAGCGATGTATGGACACTGCGATAAACCAGTCAACGTCTGTTTAGATTTGAACGAGTTCGCCGAGAGTAACATAGCAAATGGCGTATTGGGGGCACGAAAGGTCACCTTGGATGAGGCACTTGACATCCTCCAGAAGACCCACGAAGCAGGGCTTATCCACATGGCATATGGGCACGGAGAGTTCTATGAACCAGGTGTCATCAATTCTGTGTGTAGCTGCTGTTCTTGTTGTTGCGGAATCCTTGCTGGAGTCTTACGGTTTGGTTTGTACCCTCACCTGTTGACAGCTCATTCGATAGCGGTAACGGATTTGTCCGCGTGTGTGGGCTGTGGGGTGTGTGTTAACAGATGCCAGTTCGGTGCTATGAAGATAGTGGACGGTAAACTGTCTTTCAATCAGGACTTGTGCTTTGGGTGTGGTCTATGTGTCAGCACCTGTCCAACCCATGCTATTACACTCGTAGACAAGTAATCAAACGAAGGAGTAGACATTCATTGAGTGAAGAGCTTAGAGCAAAATGGGATAGACTTTGGCACTTTTTCAGTGTCAGTCAAAGGTTTGGAAAATGGAATGTTGACATGAAAGACGCTTCAGAAGAAGAGCGCGACCTGATTGTGAAAACTCAAGAAATCCTTACAGAGCATGGGGTGTTTGATTGTCCAGAGTTGTTAAAGGATGTTTTCAGTTCCCTCTCGGAAAGCGAACAAATCACGTGCGTAAACGGTCTTGAAGTCATTACAAAGTACATGAAATACCATCCTCACGGTCCATCATAATTGGAGAGAGCACTTGAGATTTTCTTGTAATTTGTTGGTCTAGAATTTAGCCTTCGATGTGTTCTTGTAATCTTTTGATTTGTTCTGGGTTTGCAGAGTCGATGTATTCTAGGATTTGTTTCTTGTCTCTTATTTCTTGCAGTCGTTTTTTTCGGCTTGCAGGAATCGTGTATATGGGATACACTCGCCAGTACATTCGTAGCATCATCGCTTTTGCGTCAACAGTTTTTTTTACAAGCCCCTCATCAACTAATTCTTTAAGGTAGTTTGATAGTCTTTGTCGTGAAATGTGTTTTTCTGAACCATTGTCCACGAATTCTTTGAGGAGGTGACTCCATCTGGTTTTGCCCTTCTGATCAATGAAAAGAGCTATGTCGTATTTTGAAAAATGAATTTGTCTCATTTTTAGACTCAATCTCTGTTTAGACTATAGTCTAGAATTAGACTGATAAACTTTGTGGTTGAGGAATAAGCAATCTTTTAAGCTAATTGCAGCAGAATACCACAACGGGTTTTGGGGCGGATTATTATGATGGTTGGCTCAGAAAGGGGTAAAAAATCAGTCAGCATAAGAGTGTTCGCAGTTGCTTATCTAGCTTTGTTGGCTGTCACCGTGATTGTCAGTTACTTTGGTTATTCAGCCATAACAGAACTGCAAACTGAACAAAACACTCTTCAGTCCAAGTATGACGCCATCAACGCCCAGTATTTAGGTCTTCAAGCAAACTTCAGCGAACTAGAAAACAGCAACAATGACCTGTATCTGCAACTCGCCGATTTAGAGTCTCAGCTTTTGTCTCTGGAATCGCAGCACAGCATGCTTGAGTTAAATTTTTCTGCGTTGCAAGCCCAACATTATATGCTTGAGGCTAATCATTCCATTCTTCAAGCCCAGCACGACATACTTGAGCTAAACTATTCCAATCTGCAAACCCAATACGACATACTTCAAGCAGACCATTCCAGTCTACAATCTCAACATAATATGCTTGAAGCCAATTATTCTGCTCTGCAATCTCAACATGATGTACTTGATGCTAGTTATTCTGCCCTTCAAACTCAACTTGATATGCTTGAGGCAAATTATTCTGCTTTACAGGCTCAACATGATATGCTTCAGGCGGCTTATTCTGCTCTGGAGGCGAACTACACTGATTTTTTGGCTGAGTATAATCAGCTTCGTTTGACGCCTTTCAGTTATCTTGTGTTCACTGACGGGAACGGAAATTACTACGCCCAAAATGGGGTAACAAAAACTATCGAGTATTCAGGAACAGATTTTGCAGCAATCTTGAATGCTGTGCTTACTCAAGGAAAAACTTGTCATCTTCTTCCAGGCGAATATTACCTAAACTCGCCAGTCAATGTTTCTGGCAAAAATGATGTGTCTATTTCTGGTTCTGGATTAGAAACGTCGATAATACAGGTGTCTTCAGACATTTGTGCCTTCAACATAACAGGA
>PIXS01000347.1 GCA_003096255.1 Candidatus Bathyarchaeum sp.
CGGCAAGGCAGTTGTTGGGCAAAATGAGTAGTAGCGAAACACAAGTAAAGACTACGAATATTTTGTGTCGCCCAGACAATGAGAGCATATGTTTCACTCTTTTGTTGCATTATTTATTGGCTACTCAAAGTATTAACTATTACGTTACACGAAAGTAACAAATTTTTGCCCGAACCATCAACAACAAATTATTGGCGAAAAACTGCTTTTCTATAAATAGAGAAAAGGGATGGGGAAATCCAATAGTTTCCCCAGAAAAGGGATAGTCAAATCCACGCGTCAAGTTTACTCGATGACTTGGATTGCGCCTTCTGGACACTGCATCTCACATGCTCTGCAAACGAGGCAATCCTCTAGGTTTACGACAATAGACTTTCCGTCTTTCATTTCGTAAACGCCTACAGGGCAAGTGTCAACACATGTTTCGCATCCAGTACATTTTGCAACATCGACCTTGATTTCAACCATTAGCTATTCAACTCCAGTTTTTCAGATTTTAATCAAAATGAAGCAACTACATAAAAACGTTTCCTAAAAAAGGAATTAATCGCGGAGTCTTAGAAGAACTCCGTCAATTGTCGCTGTAGCGTCTTCGATTCTGTTTTGGTACTCTTCCACAAGCTTTCCGTATGCACCTTTGGAGATTTCTCCGCGGCTGTATCGTGATTTTACGCGTTGTATGTCTCTTTTTACGCCTTCGAGTTTTGTTTCAGCCACTTCAAGCTGGTTCATCAGGCGCGAGTACTTGCTGCCTGAGGCTCTGATTTTGGCTTGAAGAGTAGATATAGTTCTGGAAACTGTGGATAAACGTCCGTCGAGCATCTTTTTTCTGACTTTGTATCTGCGTCTTGGGATTTTGCCTTTTTGGAGTCGCTCTTCTAGGGATTCGAGTTCTGATTGGATTGTCATTTTTTCTTCGTATGTGTCAACGAAGCTTTTGAGGTCTTTTAGTGGGACTTGGATTGTTGGAGCAGAGATTGTTTTTGGTGTGCCCCAGAACATGAATAGTGCTGATGCGATGATGGCTAAGATTCCTACCCAGATTGTTGGATAGAATGATGCCCAGAATACGTCGTATTTGTAGTTGATTTCAAAGTTTAGGTTGTCTGAGGGGTTTACGTTGGATAGTGAAAATTTGAGTGTTTCTTGGTTGTTGCTTTTTCTTCGTATGTGTCAACGAAGCTTTTGAGGTCTTTTGGTGGAACCGAAATTGTTGGAGCAACTATTGTTTTGGGTGTTCCAAAGAAAAACACTACTACTGCGGCGGCAACTGCCAAGATTCCTACCCAGATGGTTGGGTAGAATGATCCCCAGACTACAAGGTACTTGTAGTTGACTTCGAAGTCGAGGTTCTGTGATGGTGTTACATCCGAAAAGGTGTAGGTCATTTTTTCTGTGCTGCCAGCTTGAGGAGAGGATGATTTGAGTTCTGCGCCGTTTGGAAGAGTTATGGATACTGACAATTTTCTGATTGTTGAGTTGAATTGCTCATAGAAAGTGAACTTTAGGCTGTAATCGACTCCATTCTGGTCACTGACATAAGTTTCCCATGGAAGATGATAATTCACGTAGAGTGTTTCTGTTTCGTTTGTGTCTACAGTGGTTCTAAGAGTCACATCCATCAGATTGGTTCCCGTTGATATCTCAAGGTTTCCCATCTCGTCCCGCACCTCAAAATCGTAGGCGCCTTCCGGAAAACCAAGCTCAATACCGTTTGTCCAAAATCCAAGATTGTTTATGCGGTAAGCGTTAGTAACGTAGATGCTTCCGTCCTGACCCAAAATTATCTCGCGTTCAATCTCATCAAATTCGATTCTAATGTTTGGAACCTGGAACTCGGTGTAAGTATACTGCCCAGACAAGGGGAGGTCATACACTTGGTCAAGCAGTTCGTCAGAACTGTCGTAAAGGTTGATTCCGGCAATATTAGTAGGATTAACTTCTGCAGCGTAGACGCTTGAGCCATTCATGTGGATGTCGATAACCTGAATTCCAACATTAAGGTATGCGGAGCTGTTGGTCAAAGCGCTGACGGAATTGTATGTATTTGTGTTATAGAGTCCGCCAGCCTCCACCCGGTATGTTCCTGCGGTGGTGACGTTGATTTCTACGCCCAAATTGAGGTAATCAAAGGCTCCGTTTCCGTCAGCGTCCACTCCCTCATCATATATTACACCAGTGAGGCTTGCCGTCTCGGCTTGGGCACACACAGGAGACATCTGCGCCAAGAAAAGTGACAGGGTTAAAATGACCATGAGAAAAACTACCATCTTCGAGATTCTTTTGTGCATATATGAATTCTTCACGTGAAACACCATCAGGATATTCCGTTTTGTTTGATGGCGTAAGTATCGTAGATTACCTTTATTTACTTTCTCATCTTTTCCAACGAACAAACAAAACACACAGCTCATAAAAACCAAGCTAGACTGAAACCAACTGACGATTCAGCCAATTTTAGGTTAACCTGACGAAACGCGAACTTCAGAGAAGGCTGAACTCGGGGCGGAATTGCTTAAAACATATATACATATCAGGGCAACTTCTAACCGCGGGAGAAAAATACGATGAAGCCCTTTCGCCTAATACTTATTGTAGCTTGTTTCAGCATTGTTTTTGCTCTATTTAGTGGTGTTAGTTTTGCTCTTGACCAAGATGAAGCAACCGTAGCGCTGACTTGGTCTAACCCAACACCGTATCAAGGCAGCGGCGTGACTGTCAGGGTATTCTTTGACAGCAACAGCGCTGAAGAACTCACAATTTACTATGTAGGTTTACATTTTGATTGGATGGACACAGACGCTTTTGTTGGTCCTGACCTATCCGCTGACCCTGTGACCATTCCAGGTTACGGAAGCTACAATTTCGGTCCAATATCTATCCTTGTTCCAGAAGATGCAAGTGCTGGCGCACACAATTATTTTGTGGGTATTGACGGATTAGAAGGAGAAACTGATAGCTTCACTTGGGACTCTCCGACTCTAACGCTAGAAATCCAAAATTATCAGACAATAGTCTACAACACGTTACTAACCCAAGTAGCTGACAACATAACTGCGGCTGAGAGCGGCACATACCAAAGCTCTGAAGCACAATCTCTTCTAGAGCAGGCAAAAACTGAGTATGCTCAAGCGCTTTCTTTAGCAAACACAGAAC
>PIXS01000348.1 GCA_003096255.1 Candidatus Bathyarchaeum sp.
AAAGCGTTGTGTTGCCCATTTCAAAATCCGGAATTCTAGCCAGCATAATGCTAGGGTTTGGACGTGCAATCGGAGAAACCATCGCAGTTTCCATGGTTGCAGGCAACCAAGCCCACGTAGCAACAAGCTACCTAGATTCAGTTTACACAATTCCATCCTTTATCGCAACCCACATGGGCGAAGCTCCAGTAGGAAGCCTAGAATACAGCGCCCTCTTTGGGCTTGGACTAATTTTGCTCATAATCACTTTCATAGTAAACACGTTAGCCGATGTTGTCGTAAAGCGAGGTGAAATCCATGGCTAGCCCAGTAAAAGAACGCGTCTTGTTCTTTGCCCTTGGGGTACCCGTTGTAATCTGTTTAGTGGCTTTCTTCTGGATTGCAGCCACTCTGTTCACAGGCGTTGGAACTTTAAACATGGAATTTTTGACCACTTCTGCTCTCAAAGGCGGAGCTTTAGAAATGATAGTGGGAACCGTTTATCTGTTCTTGGGGGCCGCCGCAATAGCAGGTCCCATCGGAGTGTTTGCGGCAATCTACTTGGTAGAATATGCGCCCAGCGGAAAACTAACCCGAATCATTGACCAAGCAATCAACAACCTAGCAGGTGTTCCCTCAATTATTATTGGATTGTTTGGTTTCACCTTCTTCAGCAAGCAGCTAGGCTTTGGAATATCCCTGATGTCTGGTTGGTTAACTTTGGCGTTGATGATTCTTCCAATCGTAATACGCGGCTCAGAAGAAGCCCTTCGGATAGTTCCTAAATCCTTTAGTCAAGCTGCCCTTGCTTTAGGGGCAACAAAATGGAAGGCAATCAGCCTCACAACTTTGATAGCTGCAGCCCCTGGAATAGTAACAAGTGTAATCCTTGGAATCGCTCGTGTTGCAGGAGAAACCGCGGCGATACTGTTCACTTCCTCGGTTATTATTACCCGAGGGCTGCCCAGTTCGCCCTTTGAGCCAGTGATGGCTCTTTCCTTCAACATGTATGTCAAAATTGTTGCTCGGGGCGAGTCCCCTGAGAACGTTTTTGGAATCGCGTTGATTCTGTTCTTTATTGTTTTGGCGTTCTCTCTTGTCGCAATAATTCTTCGAGTCTACTACAGGAGGAAACAGCCATGGCTAAACTAAACAAAAAACAGGTGAACAACCCATGAACCATGACCCAAAAATAGATGTCAAAAAACTAAACATTTGGTTTGGAGAAAAACACGTCATCAGAGACCTTGACCTGAAAATCCAGTCAAACGCTGTAACCGCCATTATGGGACCTTCAGGCTGCGGCAAATCCACGCTCCTTAGAAGCTTCAACCGGATGAATGACGTTATCAAATCAACAAAAACAACTGGAGACGTTCTAATCGGAAACAGAAACATCTACGACAGCAACACCAGCGTTTACGACCTAAGACGACAAATAGGTATGGTGTTTCAAAGACCAAACCCGCTGCCCAAGTCCATATACGAAAACATTGCTTTTGGTCCCAAAATCCACAAACTTGCAAAGGGTAAAGAACTCGACAAAATCGTAGAAAAAAGTCTTCGAGCCTCTGCCTTATGGGATGAAGTCCACGATAGGCTAAACGATAGTGCCTTTGACCTTTCTGGTGGCCAGCAACAGAGGCTGTGTATTGCCCGTGCGTTGGCGGTTGACCCTGAAGTTATTCTTATGGATGAGCCTTGCAGTGCTTTGGACCCTGCGGCTACCGCGAAGATTGAGCAACTCATAAGAGTTCTGGCTAACGACTATACTGTTGTTATTGTTACTCACAATATGCAGCAGGCGTCGCGGGTGTCTGACCACACTGTTTTCTTGTATCTTGGCGAAGTAATTGAGCAAGGCGACACGAAGGCTATCTTTGAGAATCCAAAGCACGCGTTAACTGAACAGTACATAACAGGAGAATTTGGTTAGGTGATTAAACATGAAACGATTAATTGATTCTGGACTGGAACAGCTAGCAAGCATGCTCTTTCACATGGGAGAGCTTGCCCAAAAAACAGTTTCAATATCCGTGATGAACTACATCGAAGGAACCCACGACTACAATCAAGTCAAAAACTTGGAAACAAAACTTTCGTCTATGGCAGACCCAATAGAAGACATAGCCTTCGAGATTATTGCCCGGTTTCAGCCAGTTGCCTCTGACCTTCGCATCATAAAGTCTTACATGAAAATCTGCTACGACTTCAAACGATACGGAAGATACGCCCTAGACATCTCACAAATCTACGAACGCCTCGGCGGAATGGACGAATGCGACCTGTCTTTCAGGAAAATCAGCAAAGAAATGGGACTGGAAACTCTGAAGATGGTTGAAACAAGCATTCAGTCGCTAAAGAACCATGACGCACAACTTGCAAGGACGTTAACGGAGATGGAAAAACGTGTTGACCAGCTGTACTGTGATTACCTTGATAAACTCATTGTAACCACGGCCACGACTGCTTGTACAATCTCTAGTCTGCTTGTTGTAAGGTATCTGGAAAGGATCGGTGACCACGCCACCTACATCGGAGAATCAATGATCTATCTTGTATCTGGAGAAAAAACCGCGTTAAGATAAGAAAATAACTGTTAAAGGAGGGAAAAAATTGGCTAAGAAAAGTTATGCATGGTTTGAAAGGCGACGCCGAACAAAAGTGTTGGATTTAACCCAAGACCAAATCACTAAAGCCCTTGATACTGTGACTCTTTTGCACGAAATAATAAAGGGCGTTTCCGAATCAAACAAAAACGATGTTATGAAACGCTTTGAAAAACTCTACAGCGTAGAAAAAGAAGTTGACACACTACGAACTGACGTCTTTAAGGAGCTTTCTAAAGGAGCAGCAATGTTCACAGAAAACCGCGAAGACCTAATGCACCTCGTAAAACGCCTAGACACGTTGGCAGACTACGTCAAAGACGCAGCAAGATGTGTAATCATCCTTGCAGACCACGAAATACCCAAACCACTATGGAAACAGGCAATTCACACAACAAAAACTCTGGTAGACTGCGCCACTGCCCTACGCGCCAGTATAGAAAAAATTGCTGAAGACCCCGCAGCCGCAATGAAAAACGCACAAAAAGTTGAACAAATCGAAAACGAAATTGACAAGGACTACATAACAAACAAGTCCCTACTAATAGAACGCTCAGGACAAACAAACTGCGGAGCAATAACCATCCTCAACGACTTATTCGAGTTCATCGAGCAAGCTGCAGACATGTGCGCAGACACCGCTGACTACATCGCAATAATTGCTGGACGCGACTAAACCCCTCGTTTCCTTTTTTGTCTGGGCTCACAAATATCCAGACTACTTTCTGTTCCCAAATTTTGGTAAATGACAAATCGATTAAAAAAACTGTTCCAACCGATTAATTTTGCTCAAAATATCCTATGTATGAGCATAAACCTGATTTTCTAACTCAGAAATTCGATTTTTCCTTCTGAACACAACACGTTAAACTATCCTTTCAAGGTTTAGCGAAGTTTTTATAGCAATCTCTTGATTACTATTCCGAAGGCTGATCAGGATGGAACGTAAAACCAAGCGCCGCCTGAAGTTGTTACCCAAACAAGGCTACATCATGCTTCTTATCGGTATTCTGGTTGGCTTCATGGTTTTCTTAGGTGTAGCTGCAATCACATCTCAGGGAACAGGTGGCGGAGCAGGTCAAGAAGGACTTCCATCAAACATAAGTTTCACGTTTCTTTACACCAGCGAAAAACAGGGTTGGCTAGAAGCAGTAACCCCCGACTTTGAAGACTGGTTTTTTGAACGGTTCGGAATAACTGTTGACGTAAACCTTGTTGTCACCGGAAGCCATGACAGCGTAAACCTGATCCTTCAAGAAAGCGGACAACCAACCGCTTGGAGTCCAGCATCAAGTATCTGGATACCTTACCTTAACCAAAAATGGGAAGACCTTGAAAAAGGAGAATCCCTAGCTAAGGACTCTACACCTCTTGTTTTGTCTCCTGTTGTAATAGCTGGATGGGCTTCATTTTTTGAAGAATACAGCATAGAAAGCTTTGAAGACCTCTATAGGCTCGCATCCACGGGAACAGAATTCAAGTACGGCCACCCTGACCCGTTGCTCAGTAACGGAGGAACAATGGCTGAAGTATTAGAATTTGCTGAAGCCCTTGGAAAAGCGCCTGAAGAATTCGTTACCGAGGACTTCATAAACCAAGACGCTTTAGAGTTTGTACGATTAATCGAATCAATGACAGTAAACTATGGTAAAAGCACTGGCTTCTTTGGAAGATGGGCAGCAGAAAACGGTCCAACAGCTATTGACTGTTTCACAGTTTACGAAAGCGTTGTAATTAGCAACGCCGAAAAAGCCAGCGAAAAATGGGGGGACTCTTTGGTTGCAATTTATCCTGAATCTGGCACCCTTTTGTCTGATCATCCTTACGTTATTTTGGATGCTCCGTGGGTCAGCGAGTATCAAAAGTTTGCTGCTTCCCAGTATCTGTATTTCCTTCTCCAAGAAACAAATCAGGACAAAGCCCAAGAATACGGGTTTAGGCCAGCTAGCCCTAGTGTCCCAATTGACTCAGAAATCTTTAACGAAGTAAACGGTGTCTCCTTTGAAATAAAAGTTCCAACTTACAGACCCCTGTCTGGAGAAGCGCTAGAAAACGTTTTCACAGTTTGGCCGTCTGTCAAGAATCCAGGAGTGTGACAACCTTTCCAAAGGTAAAAGGTAAAACATCTTTTCTTTCACGATTTGGTGTTTCCGCCACTGTACTCAGCCTGATTCTTTTCGTTTTTTTGCCCAGCTTCTTTTTAATTTCCTTTACTTTCACTCGGTGGCCCGAAGTTTACACAGAAGTTTTTGCCAACCCTCTAATTGGGGACACAAACTGGTTAGAAATCCAAAAATATCTTGGCTTGTCCTTGCGTCTTGCCCTTTCTGCAGTTGCAATAGACCTAATTTTTGGTCTTCCTTTGGCTTACATTCTTGCAAGAAAAAAGTTTTGGGGCAAAGGTTTCCTTGAAGACCTCATCACCTTCACGTTGGTAATTCCCACGTCTGGTTTTGGGTTTGCAACCCTGATAGCGTGGACTTCTGCGTCAGGAATTGGCGCGTTGCTCACAGGAGGGGCAGTTCAGATTGACTCGGTTATTCCTTTTCTGAATGTTCCCATGTTGATGTTGGTTATTCATGTGGCGTTGACGTTTCCTTACATTGTAAAAACTCTTAAAGCAAAACTTGAAGACATGTCCACCCTTTACGAGCAAGCATCAGGAAGCTTAGGAGCTGCGCCGCTAACAACTTTCAGAAAAGTTTTGATTCCTTTAACTTTGCCTGCAATTTTTTCAGGAACAGTTCTTGCTTTTGCCAGGTCTTTAGGAGAAACTGGAGCCACGCTTGTGGTTTCAGGAGTCTTTACCACTGCACCTATTGCAGTTATTAGCTGGGTTTCTCAATTCAAGTTTGGTTCTGCAGCTTTCTTGGGCAGCTTGTTGATTATTGTGGCTTCAGCCATAATTTTGCCCGTAGAGTTTTTCATAAACAAGAAGGGTGTTTCATCTTTCGCGTTTTTCTCCACTCTTGATATTGAAAAACGGCTCCAGCATTTTGAGGATTTTGCTTCTCGAAAACTAAAGCGCGTCAAAGACGTGGTCGTGGTAATTTTTCTGATTATTGTTGTTGTAACTCCAATAGTTTACGTCATTAGTTCCGTTGCTACATCTTGGAACAGTGACCCAGACACTGGCAAAACAACAGAAAGCGTAATGTATCAACTCTTTGGACCCGCAAACTATTTCTCGTCTTTGATGGACGCAACCTTGATTTCCTTTGCTTCTGCTGGAATCGCAACCTACGTTGCAACTTGTATTGCTATTCCAACTGTGTTTTTGATAATGCGTAACCGTTTTGGGCGCGTACTCAGGGCGTTGCTTAGAATTCCGTTGATTGTGCCCACTTCGGCCCTTGGTTTGTCGATACTGCTGTTGTGGGGGCCTGGTGGAATGAAACTTGCAGACCCTGGAATTTGGCTTATTATCTTGACACATATCGTGTTTTCTGTGCCTGTAATTGTTGAGCCAATGCTCGCCACGTTTGAAGGCTCAGACATTCCGTTGTATGAGGAGGCTTCTCTTACTCTTGGAGCCAGTTCCTACAACACTGTTGAGTCTGTTTCTCTTCCGTTGTTAAAACGAGGAATTTTAACTGGAGTTATTTTGTCCTTTACGCGCTCTTTGGGAGAAACGGGCGCAACGTTTCTAGTAATGGGTAGCGACGTGACAATTCCGCCCCTTGTAGTAAACATGGTTGAGTCTCTTGCGATTCCCGCAGCATTGTTTGCGTCAACTTACCTGATTGCACTAGCATTTATCCTGTTAATGGTGTTTAGAAAG
>PIXS01000349.1 GCA_003096255.1 Candidatus Bathyarchaeum sp.
AGCCATTCATCACTACCCAAGGCGAAAACAATTCTTTGGAATACTGGAGCATAGACAATGCTGGAAACGAGGAGCTTCCCCACAAAATCTTAACGGAAATTAAACTAGACACGACTGCTCCAGCAGGCTCCATAACAATTAACAATGGAGACCCTTATGCCGTTTCAGCCTCGGTGACATTGACTCTGACGGCAACAGACGCAACGTCGGGTGTCCACCAAGTTAGGTTCAGTAATGATGGCGTATGGGACACTGAATCGTGGGAAGCTTATTCGTCAACTAAAGTTTGGAATTTAGCGTCTGGTGATGGCACAAGAACTGTTTACTATCAGGTAATGGATGGTGCGGGACTTGTTTCAGAAACATACTCGGATGAGATAATTTTGGATACTTCTTCGCCCGTGGGTTCCATAGTAATCGATGTGGAATCAGAGTATGTAACCTCAAGCGTGGTCACACTAAATCTGTCAGCGGCAGATGCAACTTCTGGCGTGCATCAGGTTAGATTAAGCAATGATGGCGTGTGGGATACTGAATTGTGGGAAAATCCTTCATCAACCAAGGTTTGGACTCTGACGCTGGATGATGGAGAAAAAACTGTTTATTACCAGATTAGGGATAATGCGGGGCTCCTTTCAGAGGTCTATATATCTAGCGGCAGTTTGGACTCTACTCCACCAACTGGCTCCATAAAAATCAATAGCGGAGACGTTTACACGAACTCAACTTCGGTGACCCTGAATTTAACAGCAATGGATGCAACGTCGGGTGTCCACCAAGTTAGGTTCAGTAATGATGGCATATGGGACACTGAATCGTGGGAAACTTATTCAGCAACTAAAGTTTGGGTTTTAGAGTCTGACGATGGCACAAAAACAGTATACTACCAGATAATGGACAATGTGGGGCATGTTTCAGAAACGTTTTCAGCCAGCATTATATTGGACACTAAGCCTCCAGCAGGCTCCATAACAATCAATGATGATTCAGCATATACACCCTCGACTTCGGTAACGTTGACTTTAACTGCAGTAGATGCAACATCGGAAGTGACTGAGATGCGGTTCTCTACTGATGATGTTTCATGGACGGACTGGGAGGCGTACTCGGACTCTAAAGTTTGGATGTTTACAACAGATGAGGGAACAAAGATTGTTAACTATCAAGTCAGAGATCAGCTTGGGTTAATCTCTGGTACCTACTTCGACACGATAGTGTTGGATACAAAGCCCCCAACCGTTTCAGTAATTTCCATAACTAACGACACTGAAGTCAAGTCATCAACAATCACTGCCTCATGGAGCGGAGCAGACACAATATCAAGCATAAACCATTACAGAGTTAGGCTGAACAACGGTTCATGGATTAACACGGGAACAAACTCGGAATACACCTTTACGGGAGCAAGCGACGGAAACCAAGTTCTGGACATAATAGCAGTAGATGAAGCAAACAATTCTATTCAAGTTCAAATTAACTTTTCAGTTAACACAAGCCTCATCGGAGGACCCGGCTGGATCGAAGAAATTGCAGTGCTAGGAGCAGTGGGAGTTGCTGTTTTGGTAGCAGTTGCAGTGTTTATTGTAAGGCGTGCACACAAAAAATAGGAAAAATGGGAACTGTTACGGGTTATTTGACTTGCATAACGTAGAAGACGTAACCGTAGTAATCTGAGTATTTTCGGAACGACTCTATCTCTAACTCTTCCCATGATATAACCTGCAAAGCCTCTTTATCATCTTTATATTTGGCCTTTAGGGAAGGAAGTTTTGTTTCTATAGGCGTGTAGTAGTTGTCCCACCAACTCTTGGAAGGAAGAATAAAAGAGTCGACTAATCGATATCCAATGTTTATGATAATCTCAATGTTTTCTTTTATTGTTTTGATAGCTGGATAAGCCTGCGTAATATACGTTTCAGCTTCTTTGGGAACATCAGGTCGTAGCCAAGAAAGCTCCGAAACAACAACGTATCCCTTTGGGATAACTAGCCGCTTCCACTCCCGCAAACCCTTCTCGAAGCCTATTACAAAGATTGCGCCCTCAGACCAAATAACATCAAAGCTGTTATCTTCAAATTCTAAGTTGAACATGTCACCTTTCATTGCCTCAATCCTATCTTTGACGCCCTCTTTTTTTGCTGCCTCTTCAAGTTGCTTTAGGAACGGTTCATGAAAATCCAACGCAATTATCGGTCCACCTGACAGCTTTGCTAACTCAATTGTTTGCATGCCTGGACCACAACCAACATCTAGTATTCGCGGATTTTCTGGCAAATCTTTGAGCATTCTGTAGGCTCTTCGTGTTGACTCGTTGTCTCCTGGTCCCTCTCTGGGAAGACCACTATGTATTACCCAAAAGAATTCAGGCAATTTTTCGCTCATTATCGTTTACTCCAATGGATACATCCTATGAAGTTACATAGAAAAACTTTTATATCCACACTAAAGTTGTTGTGGTGAAACGAGGAATGAATCATGAGGGATCATTGGGTTTCCGAGGAGTATAAAATGGGGGATCGCTTTATCCACTAGCTTCCCCAAAGCGATAAAATTTTTTGACACCACCCTCAGAGACGGCGAACAGACTCCCGGAGTTTCTTTAACTCCTGAAAAAAAGCTTAGAATTGCCGAGAGCCTAGATATGCTCGGAGTCAACGCCATAGAGGCTGGTTTTGCTGCAGCTTCTGAGGGTGAACTAGAAGCAATAAAACTAATTGCAGATGCAGGACTTCGGGTGCAAGTCTACAGCATGGCTAGGGGCGTAACAAGAGATATTGATGCTGTGCTGAAAACTGGCGCCGTGGGAGTACATTTGGTTATTCCCTCTTCAGACCTGCACCTCAAATACAAATTAAAAAAGTCTAGAGAAGACATTCTGAAAGTAACAGAGGACACTACTCAATACGCCAAGGACCACGGCTTGAAGGTTGAACTTTCAGCTGAAGACGCAACAAGAAGCGACCTTGACTTTCTCACCCAAATGTTCAAGGCAGGAGTTGCTGCAGGCGCGGATAGGCTATGCCCATGTGACACTGTTGGAGTTCTGATACCTGAAAGAACCAGTGAACTGTTTTCTGAACTGAAGAAAAGAATCACGGATGTGCCTTTGAGCGTTCACTGTCATGACGACTTTGGTTTAGCTGTGGCTAACTCGATAGTTGCTCTGAAATCTGGGGCTGATCAGGCGCATGTTACGATGAATGGTTTGGGAGAGCGTGCTGGCAACGCTTCCTTGGAGGAGCTGGCGGTTGTCCTGAATGCACAGTATAAAGTGAAGTTGGCAATTAAAACCGAGTTGCTGTATGAGACGTCTCTTCTGGTTTCGCGGATAACCGATTTTCCGTTACAGCCAAACAAGGCAATCGTAGGCGAGAACGCCTTTGTTCATGAGTCAGGAATGCACACTCATGGAATATTGTCTAATCCAGCCACTTATGAGCCCTTCAATCCTGATATAATTGGACGCACAAGACGAATAGCCGCAGGAAAACACTCTGGCTCAACGGGAATCAGAGCATCCCTGATGGAGATGGGCTTTGACCCCAACGATGAGCAGCTCAAAGAAATCTTTCTGCGAGTAAAAAGCATAGGAGACAAGGGCAAACGTGTGGCTGACGCTGACCTTCAGGCAATCGCCGAAGTGGTTATGGGTTTGCCTGCAGTTCGTCCAATAAAACTTGAAGAAATAACTGTTGTGACAGGCAGCAGAGTCACCTCAACGGCTTCTGTGAGACTGAACCTCAACGGTAAGATACTTACGGAAGCAGCTACGGGGGTAGGTCCAGTGGATGCTGCCATCAGTGCCATAAAGAAGGCGGTTGGAATGGTTGAGCCGATACAATTGGACAACTATTCTGTCAAGGCTATCACTGGAGGCACCAACGCCGTAACTGAAGTGGCTGTGAGCATAAGCAAAGGAGACCGAAAAGCCACAGCTAGCGGAGTTAACGAGGATATAGTCATAGCAAGCGTTGAAGCAATGCTTAGCGGCATGAACGTGCTGATGACTGACTATAACAACAAAAAAGTTAAGGAGAAATCTTGAAAATGGCAAAAATGACTGGAGCGCAAGCTCTAATAAAATCTTTGAAACGAGAAAAAGTAGACGTGATGTTTGGTATATCCGTAGGAGCCCTTTTGCCCATTCATGCTGCCCTATGTGAATCGGATGAAATCAGGCACATCCTTGCTCGTCATGAACAGGGTGCAGCCCACATGGCAGATGGATATGCTCGGGCAATCGGTCGAGCAGGAGTCTGCATGGCTACTTCGGGTCCCGGAGCCACAAACATTGTTACGGGATTAGCCAATGCATACCTAGATTCTTCGCCAGTTATTGCATTGACTGGACAAGTACCAACTTACTCGGCTAACACATCCTACATGATTGGTCGCGACGCCTTCCAGGAAGCTGACATAATCGGAATAACTACGCCAATAACCAAGTATAACTGCCAAGTGAAGAGGGCAGAAGACATACCTAGTGCAGTGAAAACGACCTTCCACATTGCCACAACAGGCAGACCTGGACCAGCAGTGATTGACCTTCCAAAGGACACTCAAACAAAAAAAGCGGAAATGGAGTTTCCAGATAATATTCAGATTCGAGGCTACAAACCAAACACTGAACCACATCCAATTCAGGTTAAACGGGCTGTCAAGTTGCTCCTCAAAGCAGAGCGCCCAATGATACTCGCAGGCGGAGGAGTAATCCTGTCAAATGCATCCCCTGAGCTACTGCAGATTGCTGAACTGTTGATGATGCCGGTGGCAACAACGTTCATGGGAAAAAGCTGTTTCCCCGAAAATCATCCTCTGTCCATGGGAAATATTGGTATGCATGGAACCATGTTGGCGAACAAGATGATTTTGGATGCGGACGTTCTGCTGGCAGTTGGAACAAGATTCCAGGATAGAAGCACAGGAACATTAGATGGTTTTTGTCCCGAGGCAAAAATAATTCACATTGACATTGATGCGGCGGAGATAGGAAAGAACGTTCCTGTTGAAGTGCCGATTGTTGCTGATGCAAAGCCGACCTTGAGGTTGATTCACCAGCAGCTAGTTCACAAACTCAAGAAGCGCGAGAATACAGCATGGAGCAAGAAAGTCAAGGAAGCTAAGGAAATGTATCTGAGCGAAATTGACCTTGGTAAGGCTGAGGTGACAGCTCCAAAGGTGCTGAAGGAGCTTCGTAAACTTCTTCCAGACAAAGCCATCATCGCCACTGAGGTCGGACAAAATCAGATGTGGGCAGCGCTCCATTTCCAGACAATCAAGCCTAGGACATTCATCAGTTCAGGCGGCTTAGGAACAATGGGCTTTGGCTTTCCTGCTTCTATAGGCGCCAAAGTGGCTTGTCCGTCATGTCCAGTAGTTGACATAGCAGGGGATGGAAGCTTCAGAATGACCGAGCAGGAGCTGGCCACTTCGGTAACGGAGGACATACCTGTAATAGTGGTTATCTTGAACAACGGAGTGCTGGGCATGGTGGCTCAGTGGCAGCGCCTATTCTACGGAAGTAAATATGCTGCCGTGAAGCTGGGGAATGTTCCAGACTTCGTCAAGCTGGCTCAAGCTTACGGCGCCGAAGGCGTTCGGGCAAGCTCTTTAAGCGAGTTTTCTGGGGCAGTGAAAAATGCTTTAAAGACTGAGGTGACAACGGTCATTGATGTTCCAATCTCGCCTGAGGAGGACGTATTTCCGATGCTTCCGCCAGGTAAGGGGCTGAAAGATACTGTTGCGGGGTTGTAAACTATGGCACAAGAACATACGCATATAATCTCAACGATTGTTGAAAACAAGCCAGGTGTCCTTTACACTGTTTCGAACCTGTTTAGGCGCCGAGGATTCAACATCGACAACATTTCGGTTGGACCAACAGAAGATCCTGAACTAGCCCGGATGACGATAATGGTCAGAGGAGACGACAGAACCATCGAGCAGGTGATAAAGCAACTGAACAAGCTGACAGACGTCATCAAAGTAACTCGGCTGGACCCAGAGAACATTGTGACACGGGAGCTGGCGCTAATCAAGGTCAATGCCCCAAACACTAAGGCAAGGTCAGATATCATCAACTATGCTGACATCTTCAGGGCTCGGGTGGTGGATGTCGCTCCTGAGTCGTTGATGATGGAGATTACTGGAACCCCTGACAAAATCGATGCGTTCATTGGTTTGATGAAGCCTTTCGGAGTGAAAGAAGTAGCCAGAACAGGGATAACTGCTCTTTCCAGAGGAGCCAAATCATTCAAAATCGATGAATAGGCTTTGGGGCAAAAAAGGATTTATTATTGAAGTCAATCTACGTAAAGCTGTGTGAGTGGTTAATATGGTTGAATTAGACTTTGGCGGCGTAAAAGAGACCGTAACAACAAGAAACGAGTTTCCTGTAGAAAAAGCAAAAGAGATTCTGAAGAAAGAAACAATTGCTGTCCTCGGATATGGTATTCAAGGACGCGCTCAGTCATTGAACATGAGAGACAATGGCCTTTGCGTCATTATTGGACAAGACAAACGGTTCACAAAAAACTGGGAACAGGCACTAGAAGACGGCTGGGTTCCAGGCAAGACCCTTTTCTCTCTTGAAGAAGCTGCAGAAAAAGGAACAATCAAACTGTATCTACTGACTGACGCTGCC
>PIXS01000350.1 GCA_003096255.1 Candidatus Bathyarchaeum sp.
ATGAAACCAAGCAGTCCCAGAAAGGACCATCGTGAAACCGCGTCCTTTAACCTGTTTCTTTTAAGCACCAGCCCGCTTCCTTTGCCATACTGAAAGTTCTGTTTCAGAAACTCTCCAAGCGTTGACCTGTGCTTGTGCCAAACCGAAACATTTGGGTCCAGAACCATCTTGTAGCCCGCTTTGCACACTCTGCCGGCGAACTCAACCTCGTCAAAGCCATACAGAATATTTTCGTCAAAATAGCCAACTTCTTCAGCTACTTTTCTTCTGTAAGCCATGTTGCATCCTACTGGATGACGGAAGAACGGTTTCACTTTTTCCAGTTCTTCCCGTTTCCTGAAGAAGGGCATCAGTCGTACTATGCTGTTGTCTGCGTATTGTGAAACGAAGTCGCTGTCAAATGCTTTTGCGCTTCCGCCTACGCAGCTGACTTTTGGGTCTTTGAAGTTTTCGACGATTTTTGTTATCCAGTTCGGTGGCACTATACAGTCGGCGTCGGTGAATGCAATGATTTCGCCGTTGCCATGTTTTATTCCTACATTTCTTGCGAGGTTTAGTCCTTTCCTGTTTTCGGTAATCAGCGTGACTGGATACTGTTTGACGATTTCTCTGGTTTTGTCTGTGGAGTTTCCGTCAACTACAATCACCTCTACTTTGTTTCTGTCATAGTCCTGCTTTTGGAGAGACTCTAGCAGCGGCTGGATTGTTTGTTCTCCGTTTCGAACAGGAACTATGACTGTGACTGCAGGAGATTGCTTGTTTTCCATTAGAATCGCTTCTGTTACCTGTCGTAGAATTGGCTTAAATTAATTTATTGTTTGCGCCAAAAAAGGCTTAAGTTAGCCAAAATAATCTTTATGAACCAAGAAAAATGTGCTGGAACCAAGTCTGTTTCCGTAATGGCTGGTGGATGTTGTGTCAAAAAAGAGTGAGAGTTGCCCTTCCGTTTCGCTTGTAGTCGTGAACTTTAACGGGAGAGAGCTCCTGAGGCAATGTTTGCGTACTCTTTTGGATACAGATTATCCTAACTATGAAGTTGTTGTTGTCGATAACGGTTCGACAGACGGAACTTTAGCTGAGATGGATGCTTCTTTTGGTTCAGATTCGCGCATAACGTTTGTTCGAAACCGCGAAAATGTGGGGCACGCTGAAGGCTGCAACATAGGCGCAAGAATGACCCGTGGACGTTACCTTGTTTTTTTGGATAGCGACATAGAATTCGACTCTAAAGATTGGCTCAGAGAACTGGTTAACGTCATGGAAAACAATGATGCGGTTGGTTTGGCGCAGGCTAAGATTGTGTTGTCCGAGGATAAGCGTTGTTTGGATTATGTTTGTGTGGCTGTTGACGCTTTAGGCACATGGGCTGCAAACTATGGCTCAAAAGAAGACCAATTCAAAGAGGCTTTCGAGATTTTGGCGGCGTCTTCAGGCTGCTGCATTATCCGAAGAGAAGTTTTTGAGCAAGCGGGAGGCTTTGACGCTGACTACTTCATATATGATGATGATACTGACCTGTCGCTCAGGGCAAGATTGCTGGGATATCAGGTAATGTTTGTTCCTTCTGCAATGGTTGTTCACCGCAGCGGCGTCCTAAGAGGCGTAAGCGGCTTGATGCTGTATCATTCTTCCAAAAACAGGTTACGCACAGTGCTCAAAAATTATGAACTCAGGAACGTCTGGTGGCGTTTTTCGGTTTTGGCTTTTTTCACGTTTATGGTTTCTGTTGGTTTTTTTGCTGTAAAAAAGCATGATGAAGCTAAGGCAACTTTGAGGGGACTAATTAGTCCAATCAAGGATTTGCCTATAATATGGCAAAAGCGGCTCATGTTTCAGTCCAAGAGGCATGTAAAAGATTCTGAGCTTGTTAAAGGCGGCTTCATAAGAAACGATTTTCGGTCAACACTGCAGGATTTCAAACTGAAAATGAAGCACATGCAATAGAACCGCTGTTTTATTGGGCGATTACGCCGTCCTCAAGCACAATTTTTCTTTCCGCATAATCGGCGATGTCTTGCTCATGGGTGATGACTATAATTGTGGTTTTTGTTTCTTCATGAAACTTTTTGAGCAAATCCATGACCTGTTTCCCAGTTACGGAATCCAAGTCGCCGGTTGGCTCGTCAGCGAATATTACTGCAGGGCGGTTGGTCAATGCGCGGGCAATTGCTACGCGTTGCATCTGTCCTCCACTCAAGGTGGCGGGATACTGTTTAGCCTGATTAGCGAGTCCAACTCCTTTTAGGAGATTTTCTATGCGGTCTCTGAGTTCTTTGCTTATTCCAGCTAACTCTGCGGGCAGGGCTATGTTTTCGCGGGTGCTAAAGTGCGGCAGCAGGGCGTAAGTTTGGAATATGAATCCCATCTCGGATAGTCTGGCTTTTGCTTTCGCTGAATCATCCATTTTGTGGAGGTTTTCTCCGCGAAACAGCACTACACCATAGTCTGGGCTGTCAAGACCTGCCATGCAGTTTAGAAGAGTTGTTTTTCCTGCGCCAGAGTTTCCCACAATTGCAACAAATTCTCCCTCTTTGACGTCAAGGTTTACGCCTCGGAGCGCGTACACGGTTGTTCGTCCAAGATTGTAGTTTTTGGTTAATCCCCGAACTGCGATGATGCTGTCCTTGGCTACGTCGGTTACTTCAATGTTTTTTGTTTCGAAGAGTTGTTTGTTAAACCCAAAATAGGGGATGTCTGAGCCAAAAAAGTCTGTCCACATCTTTAGCAGTTCAGCTTCAACAAACAGGTCGGTGCTTAGTTCTGCCATAGGCAACAGCGCATTTTTGAAATCATTAACAGCATCTATTGTTTTGATTCCGTTTTTGCGTTCATCCAAATAGTCGCGTAGGCAAATTTGGCACTGCTGCAGTTTGTTGGAGACTTCAAGAACCAACGTTTTTCCGCACTCGATTTCTGATGCTATCTCTGCGAGGGCTTTGTTGAATCCTATGGAATCATTCTTGAAGTGATGTTGCGTAATCGAAACGCGTGGAACTTGGAATAAACCAAAAATTCTGGAAAGCAGATTGTCTATGTCCTGTAAGGCGCTGAGTTTTGCTGCTAAAATCCTGAAAAACAGTTCCAGCTTTTTTTGCAGCTTCGGATTTGTGGTCCTATAATGTGTTCCTTCAACTCCGCTTTGCAGCCTTTCAAGTACACCATCCAACTCTTTTAGGCGCGTGATTGTTGGCTTCAAAAAGACTGCAAAAAAGTTTGCAACAAGTAGCTTGTCAACCAGCTCTCCTACATTTAACTGGTTTTTGGTGGTTGAACCCGCGAAGACTGGAGACTCAAATCCTGACAGGAAAAAACGGTATTGTTGTGTCTCAGCAAAATCCCATAATGTCACATAGCTTCTTAGCTGGATTTCGCGGTAGCTTGTTGGTAACTCTTTGATTATCTTCTTCATCTGGGAATCAAAAAGTTTTACGAGATTCGGGTCAACCTCTTTGATGAAGTCTTTGACGATCTTTGAGGTTTCCCGTAGTTCCTGATCGTTTTTAAGCTGCTGCTGTAGTCTAGATTTGTTATCTGCGTAATATTTCTTGAAAAGCTTGTAAACGCTTCCTGTTTCAATTTTTTCAACAGCCTTCTGATCTAA
>PIXS01000351.1 GCA_003096255.1 Candidatus Bathyarchaeum sp.
AAGAAGGCCATCATCCCATACAGTAACAAGGTCTGAAGCAACCTTTTCTCCTATCTTGTCCTTGAGGGCAGACCTTTCTCTCTGAACATAATCCGCCTTAACAGCATTAATGAGGGTGTAATAGAGAAGGGAACGAAACGCAGGCTGAGCAAAAATCACCGGAAAAACACCAGATTCAATTTTTTTGGCTCCAAGACATGAAACAGCCTGCCTCGCAGCCTCAACTCCAACCGCTTTAGGGTCAATGTCATAGACTCTCTTAGCATTCACTTCAAAACATGCCGGAGTCACATCAGTCCCATCCCTTGCTATAGTCTCCATTGAACATCCAACAGCAGTGCCCCTGTCAAAAACTTCAACGCCGCTAGAGTTAACAACAGCAGACTGAAAAACAGACACTCCCACTCCCCCACCAACAGCCAAAACCCGCTTATCATACGCCGTAGTCGCCTCCAACATGGTCGCCGCAGTTTCCACAAGCTCATCTGAAGAGAGGGCTTCTATCTTCTTGTCGTATGTGCCTCTTGTTTCAAGGAAGCTTCCTTGGCTGGGAAACTTGTGCCAGTTCTTGTCTGGTCTGCTGGCTTTAGCTGCCTTGAAGGCTCTCTCTGCAGCCTCTTCTATGCTCTTGTTTGTTAGCGTGTTCGTGTATGCAAAACCAACTGCCTTCCCATAAACTGCCCTGACTCCTAACCCCTGATCCATGTTCTTGGCACTTCTGACAATTTGCCCCCTCTCAATGTCTATAGATGTGCCTGTGCTCATGCTCAGGTAAGCTTCTGCCTCTTCAGCTCCTCTTTTTAGGGCAACTTCTACTGCCTTCTTCCCAAGCTCAGTCAATTCTTGCATTTTAGGCTCCTCCACCAATAGTCACGTCTCCCACCCGAATGTGTGGTCCTCCGTCACAAATGAAGGCTGTCTGGCCCTTGCCACATCTTCCTGGCCACAACTCAAAGTCTCTGCCAACCGCCTCCACTCTATGTAATGTTTCAAGGGTGTTTCCGCTTATTGACGCGCTTCTCACAGGGTCTCCGAGTTTGCCTTTAACGATTTCATAGGCTTCCTGTATGCCTACCTGAAATGTTCCGTCCAAGTTTGCTTGTCCGCCCCTGAAGCTTTTCAGGTAATAGCCGAATTTGATGCCTTCGATTAGTTCTTCGAAGCTGCTGTCGCCCTTTGCAAGGTATGTGTTGCGCATTCTGATGATGGGTTCTGACCTGAAGTCTTCGGCTCTGGCGTTTCCTGTGGGCGTCATGTTTAGTTTGTGGGCGGTTTCGCGGTCATGCATTAACCCAGTTAATGTTCCCTTTTCTATTAGGGGCGTTTTTTGTGTTCTGACTCCTTCGTCGTCGTATTTGAATGAGCCAAAAGCGCCCTCGACTGTGCCGTCATCATAAACTGTAACAAGGTCTGATGCAATCTGTTTTCCTAGCTTATCAAAAAGTGCTGACCCAGACAGGGTGAGGTCTGCTTCTGCTAGGTGCCCCATTGCTTCGTGGATGAAGACGCCGACAACGTTTGGTCCTATAACTGCTGGAAAGCTTCCGCCCTTCGGCGTTTTAGCCTTCAGCTGCTCAACTACCCGCTTGGCGACCATTGTGCCTATTTTTTCTGGGGTTTCAGTGTCAAAGACTTCGTAGCCTGAAGTGGAACCTATTTCTTCTCTTGCGGATGCATAGATGCTGTTTTGTCGTGCCGAAGCTAGAATCCGCGACCAAACGTAAAGTTTGTCCTGTTCTATGCATGCGCCGTCACTGTTGACGAAAATGTTTGTTCCTGTCACATCCAGGTAGCTGATGGTGCAGCTTCTTATCCTCTTGTCAAAACCAAAAACCGTCTTATCCATCGCCAACGTGTTCTCAATCTTCTCTTCCATACTAACATTCTGCGGATTCTTCCGTGGCGCCTCCACAACCCGGTCCTCCACAGCCTTTACTTCAGCAAGCTCAACAGGCTTCTTAACGCGTAAACCTGTTGCCTTAGCTAATCTGACTGCCTCAGCCACAGCATCTGTCAACTGTTTAGTTTCCAGTTTTCCAATGGAGAAAAAGCCCCATGCTCCGTCGGCTAGGGCTCGGACGCCTGCACCTGTTTCGGTTCCCTCTTTTGCTCCTTCGACTGTGCCGTCTTTGGTTGTCAGGAGGGTTTTGAAGAGGTTTTGTGCCCGAACCTCTATGTATTCGGCGCCGAGACTTCTGCCATAATCAACAGCTTTTGTTAGCATGTCCTTCAAAACGCGTTCATCCCTTTTTGTTTGACGATAAAGGTTTTCTTCGCATCTTAAAACTGTTGGTGAACCAAACGCTTACATGAAGTCTGCCATGCTCTTCTGTTTAGGCTTACTGGGAGCAGAGTCTTCCTGTTTTTCCTCAAAGAGAGCAAGTTGTCCATACACGCCGTCGTATCCTGGAATCACTTTGGCTTTTTCTTCTCTGACTCTGATGATGGCTTCTGCAATCCTTGAATCAACAATCTTGCTCATTTCCTCTTTTGAAGCATCGATAAGCACCGTGTATTCGTCACCAAACTTTGCTATCAACGGATTGTAGATGCTCCACACCTTTTTTGCACCCTGATAGCTCACACCCACAACTGCAGTGATAATTTCAGAAAGAGGCAGCAGCCGCTTGTAGCCTATGGGATTCTCTGGCACATAGTCGGCGGGGCGGTCAGCCAACTCCTCAATTCTCTGGTCAACTCCTCGGGTGAGTTTTCTGCCGCAGACTGGACAGTGGTTGCCATACTTTTTTGCTTCTTGGGGCGGCAGGGAGACGTTGCATTTTCTGTGTCCTGTCCAATGATACTTGCCGTACGCAGGATTCGTTTCTATTGTAAACTTGAAGCGTTCTGGGTCCTTTTTGCGTATGGTGTCAAGGACTTCTGTGTATGTTAGTCTGTCTAGTTCGAGGACGTTGGCTTCTCTGCCTATTCTCCATGGCCAGTGGCTATGACAATCGCTGTTGGAAATCAATGTGAACCTGTCGAGGCTGCTTAGTCTCCAGTTCATGGGCGGGTCTGACGAGAGCCCCGTTTCTAGGGCATGGATGTGTCGTGTCATGTCTTGGTAGCAGTCCTCTATGGTGTCAAAGCCGCTGAAGGCGCCAAAGAGGCTGAACCATGGCGTCCAAATGTGAGCGGGTATGACCTCGTTTTGGTCTGAAACCTGCATGATTTCTTCTACGAGCTGGGGCGAGGTCATGTCAAGGATTGGTCTGCCATCCGCATCTAGGCTGCCGTGTTTTTCTAGTCTGTCACTGATTTGTGCGGCAGTCTCTAGGCTGGGCGTAAAAATGACGTGATGTATCTTCTTGGATTTGCCGTCAACAGGATAAATGGTGCAGACTTCCGCCGTTAACATGTAACGGACAGGCGACTCAGGATGCGCCTTGGAGCAATACAGGCTGGTGTCCGAATCTTCTGTCAGTTCGTTAGCTAATTCGCTGAACCATTTTGGGTGAGTAAAATCGCCTGTGCCCACAAGCCCTAAGCCCTTAATCTTGGCAAAACGGCTTATCTCGGTTATGTTCATGCTCTGGCTTGTAGCACGGCTAAATCTGC
>PIXS01000352.1 GCA_003096255.1 Candidatus Bathyarchaeum sp.
AAGGTTTGGAGCATTTGGGCTTCTTCCTTTGCACCAACGTTGACGTGAACTGAAACTGCGTCAGCTCCAAGTCGGATGGCATCGGCTACTGAGCAGATTTGCACTTTGTTGTTGGGGTCAGGGCAAAGCAAGCTAATTCCGGACAAGTGAACAATTAGTCCAGCGTCTCCGGTGTTTACTCGTTTTGCTATGCCTCTGTTGATGACAACTGCGTCAACTCCCCCAGCGAGTAGTTTGTCAACTATGCATTGCATGTTTTCTATTCCTTTTACTGGACCCACAGTTACGCCGTGGTCCATCGGAACAATGACGGTTTTGTTGTCTTTTCCAAAGATTCGTTGTAGTCGCCTTTTTTTACCTATTTCCAAGTGTTGCATCTCCTAGATGAATTTCTTGACTTTCATGTATTCGCCGTTAAGGACACCGCATCCTGCAGCGCCACGTATTGTGTTGTGACCCAACGCAATAAACTTCACTCCGTTTAGTACAGGGTCTTTTCGGATTCTGCCAACTACGGTGCTCATGCCTTTGCCTTCCATTCGGTCTAGCCTTGTTTGCGGGCGGTCTTTTTCCCACGTAACAACTACGGGCTTTTCTGGCGCAGAAGGAAGCTTCAGCGTCTGAGGTTCGCCGACAAAGTTTTCCATAGCGTCGGCTACGGCTTCGGGTTCAGCGTTCTTTTTTGTTTTCACGAAAACTGCTTCCAAGTGTCCATCAAGGGTTGGAACACGGTGGCAACTAGCTGAAACTATGAAGTCAGCTGGCGTTGTAGCAGTTCCCAGAATCTTCTGTGTTTCGGACTCCATTTTAGGCTCTTCGCCGCCAATGAAGGGAATTACGTTGTCCACGATGTCCATGGATGCTACACCAGGATAACCAGCACCTGAGATTGCCTGCATTGTAGACACGATGAGGCTCTTGATGCCAAATTCGTCGTAAATTGGCTTTAGAGGTAACGTTAGAACTGTTGTGCTGCAGTTGGGGTTTGTTACTATTGCGCCATCCCATTTTCTTCGTTTTCGCTGTTCTTCGATGATGCTTACGTGGTCAGCGTTTATTTCCGGATTAAGCATTGGAACGTCAGGGTCCATTCTGTGAGAAGAGGCGTTGCTAACAACAACGTATCCAGCACGGGCAAAATCTTCTTCGACCTTCCCTGCTACACTAGAGGGTAAAGCTGAGAAGACTATGTCAACGTCTTTCACTGCTTGGGGTGTAATGTCCACAATTTCCATTGGGGATACTGCTTCAGGAATTGGTGTTGATTGTCGCCATCGTGAGGCTTCACCATATGTTCTTCCTGCGCTTCTTTCTGAGGCTGCAACAGTTGTAACCTCGAACCATGGGTGTCCATCTAGGAGTTGGACAAATATTTGTCCGACGTTTCCTGTTGCTCCTAATACTGCTGCTTTCAACATTTTTCGTCACCATTCAATGCGTCTTTTACTAATTTTAGGACCTTGTCTTTTTCCTCCCATTCCACAAACAGGAGGATGCTTGAGGTAATTGTCATTAAGCCAAATATATTTATGCAGTTTAGTCGTAGTGCCTCGGATATTTTTCCAGTAAGACCTGGAGTTTTTTCTAACCCCACACCTTTGACAGTTAGAAACGCTAGCTGCTTTCTAACAGACATAGCCAAAGTCTCGGGATGTGCAAGGATTACTTCATGAACTTTTTCAAGGAGGACATTTGAGTTTTCGTTTTCTGAAGTGTACAGAATCAAGGAGTCCAGATTCAACGATAATCCGAGGAGTTTCGAATGAGTTTTGACAGTATTGGTTAGCTCGTCAATTACTTTTGGTTGTTCAGAAACTCCTTTCCCTACAACAGTTATCATCAGAACAGGAGATGAACTGGTTAACTCAACATTCAAGTCGTTTGAAAGTGCTCCAGTGATCGAGGTTCCCTCCACATTAAGGTCACCGTAGATATTTTTAATCACTCTGACTTTCACTGAGGCAGCCTTGTATCTCAAGGCTTTTCTGTGAATGAATTTGGTTCCTGAATCTGCCAATCCGACTAGTGTGCTTACTTCAATTTCTGGAATTCGCTGAGGGGTCTGTATTATTTTGGGGTCGGCAGTCATTATTCCTTCAGCATCAGTTACAAGGATAAGTTCGTCAGCTTCCAAAGCCTTTGCTAGAATAAACGCGGTTGTGTCGCTTCCGCCTCTGCCCAAGGTTGTTACTCGGTTGTCTTTTGTTCTGCCAACAAAACCTGCAATAACAGGAACAACTCCGTCCTCAACAATTGGAAGCACATTCTGTTTAGCGTGCTCGTAACAAAGGTCCAATATTGGGTTAGCGTCAGAAAACAGGTCATCAGTTATGATTGGCCATTCAGGGTCATGGGGGTCAACATAACGGGAGTTTACGCCTTGGGCTTTTAATGCTGCGGCAATAATTCTTATGCTGGTTCGTTCGCCCATGGCCAAAATTTCGTCTAGGTCGGTCTTATGCAATTTGCCGTTAGAACTGTTTTTGGCTGCGTGAAAAAGTGTGTCCGTGGTTTTTCCCATAGCAGAAACGATGACAACAATTTGGGTTCCTCTTTTTGCTTCTTCAGCAACTGCCGTAACTGCCCTAAGAATTCGTTCATGGTCTGCGAGGCTGGAACCCCCGAATTTAACCACGATACGTTTGCGGTTTTTTTCATCATTTATTTTCATAACAACTAAACCCTCCAAGAAGCCCAGAAAGCTAAAGACGATAAAGGTCAGCTAACTGGGCTTAATTATAAAAGAAATAGCCAAAGCTATAGAAGCGCCAAAAATTGTTGGAAGTCGTTGATTGGCTATTCATAGACCCAGTTTCCTTAATTGACAGAGAAGCCAATTTCTGATATAAAAAAATATCGTATAGAAAAAATGAAGACAAAAGATGGCTCTTAAATACGCAAGAACCACTTTATTGATTAGACATATTTACTAAGATGCTCTTTTGCTTCGCTGACGCTTTGGAAACCATATTTGATTTCATTAAAGTTCTGCCGTAATTTGATGACGTCCTTTTGAACTTCGCTGATTGACCGTTTCGCTTTTATTACGTCCATCATCAAAGAACATAGTTGTTCTATGGCATCCGTATCGAAGCCTCTTCGGGTTACGTCTTGGAAACCAATTCGTAGACCAGAGGGGTCGCCTCGGTTGTGCTGGTTGTCGTAAGGTAGAAGGTTCTTGTTTAATACTATGTGAGCGTCTTCAAGGCTGAAAGCAAGTTTCTGTCCGCCACCGTATTCCCGAACATCAACAACTAGCTGATGAGACCGCGTAAACCCGTTTTGGCTTCCCAAAACTTTAATTCCGTTCTCAAAGAGGCACTTGGCCGCAGTCTGAGCGTTCTTGATTGTCTGCTTAGCTAACTCTTTACCATAAAGTTTCATTTCCAAAGCAGCCAAACCTAAAGCAGGAAGCCTACCAAGATGAGTGTTAGAGGCACTTAATGGAAACACAGCATGCTGTACTTTCTTAATGCCCTTTTTCATTCTTTCATCTTCACAGTTTGCAAGAATGACTCCGCCTTGAGGTCCTGGAAAAGTTTTGTGAGTAGACGCAGTAATGAAGTCAACACCTTCTCTAAAGGGGTCTTGGAACTCGCCACCTGCAATTAGACCTAAGACATGTGCTGCGTCATAAACGATGTAGGCACCTGTTTCTTTAGCGATTTTTGCTAGTTCCTTAACAGGGTGTGGAAATGGAAAAACGCTACCTCCGAAAGTTACGATTCCGGGTCTGGCTGCGTCAATTATTGTTGCAGATTTTTCTGCATTAATGTTGAGTTCATCTACGTCGTAAGAGTGATTTATGGTTTCTAACCCTAGAACTTTTCCAGCCAATCCAGAGTAGTCGTGAGTTATATGAGCACCAGCGCTAAGGGGCAAAACAACCATGCGGTCATTTTTTGTTGCCATAGAAAGCCCTTTGAAGGTTGCAAGATTTGCGTGGGTTCCTGAGACTAGTCTTACGTCAGCCCAGCTGCATCCGAACAAGTTTTTCATTAGATCTGTTGCGTAATCTTCGATTTTTGACATGTATTTTTGGCCTTGATAGTGGCGTGCTTTGACGTGTCCTTTTATGTCGTTTTCTCCTTCTGCGTATCTAGATTCTAGGTCTTTTGACAAGCTTAATTGTTCGTCAACTGCAGGAGATTTGATTCCCTCGCTAGCAATCAGATTTATACACTCTTTTCCACGGTAACGTTCATGGTCTTCGCTAGATTTTATTAAATTTAGAGCCAATTTCAAGAAGTCATCTTCCATCGCCCGCTTTCCTCCAAACATTCCATTAAGGGCATTTTGTTGCTTTCAGAGCATTAAGTCACTTATTTACATTTCTTCAATAAAAAAACATCGAACATAAACTCGTAGGGCCAAAACATTTCTGGCAAGGCGTATCAGAAAACCAAACACATAGTGGGTGTCAATATTTTGATTTCATAAACCTTTTTTTTATTTTCAATATTGATTAAAGTGGTGGGACCAATGAGTAAAAGAAAACTCCACTATGGTGTACGTCTAACCACAGACCAACTGAAATACTTGAGAACTGTTGGCAAACCTTCTGAATGGATTCGTGAAGCAGTAGACGAAAAAAGAAAACGTGAAGAAACGAACCGTAGAACGAGATAGCAAAAGATACGCCGTTTTGTAAACGTAAACCCAACATAAACATCAAGAAAATTAAAGGGAACTCTAAAACGTGTTGTTTTTTGTTATGATACGGCCCGTTTAAGTAGTTTGCAAAAGTTTCTGTAATCAACTACAATCAATTCTTTAAAGAATATATGGAAAGCCAACAGAAAAACGGTAAAAAAATTCTTTCTGAAAAAGAGCCGTGTCGAAAAAGTGTCGGATTCATCATATGTTCATCACATCATTCCGACATATTTTTATACTGGATGAATGAAACCATCTCATTGAGAGTGATAACGTGTCGGGATATGACGGTAAAAAACCAGATACAAAAGAAGAGTTCATCAATTTACTGATTTCAGCAAAGAAAGAAGAAAGAAGATTAAGACGGTCTCGGGGGAGCAGATCCACGAAACCGACAATCAAGGGGACTTCGGAGGTCATGGGAATTCACCGTGACACTTTGTATCAGTGGATGCGAGAGTTTGATGTTGATTTTTCAGATGTTGACGAAAAGGACCTAGTTTCTGAAGCATCAAAACAGTCCACATACCTGATTGGTGAAGCATTGATGGGTGAAGGCACAGAAGTAGCCCATGTAGATTTGATGATTGGAGACAAAGATGGACCCGTAGGAATGGCTTTTGCAAATGGCATGACGAATTTGTCTGCGGGCCACACTCCGCTTTTGGCGGTTATTCGGCCTAACCTTCCACCTAAACCCCACACACTTCTTGTTCCAAAGGTAACCGTAAAAAACATGGCAGATACCGGAAAAATCTTTGGTCCAGCTCAGGCAGCAGTAGCAAAAGCAGTTGCTGACTCAGTAGAAGAAGGAGTTATTCCATGGGATAAGGTTGATGATTGGGTAATAGTATGCAGCGTATTTATCCACCCACAAGCAACGGATTACCGCAGCATTTACCATTATAATTATGGAGCAACCAAACTGGCAATATCCAGAGCACTCCAAAACTATCCGACATTAGACAAAGTAATGTATGACAAAGACAGGGCAAAACACCCAATAATGGGCTTCAAAGTGCCAAGATTATGGAGGCCACCTTACCTTCAGATAGCTTTAGACAACCCCAACTTAGAGGCAATCAAGAAAATAATTACTGAACTACCAGAAAGCGACAGAATAATTCTCGAAGTAGGCACGCCTCTGTTGAAGAAGTACGGCGTAAACGTCATCCGAGAGTTGAGAAAAACTGCAAAGGACATGTTCATTGTAGCAGACCTAAAGACGTTAGATGTTGGAAAAATTGAAGTGGACATGGCTTTCGAGGAAACCGCGGACGCAGTTGTTGTTGCAGGTCTTGCAACAGCAGAAACAATTGACAAATTCATTAAAGAAGCAAAAAGGTTGGGAATCTACGCAATTATGGACTTGATGAACGTCGACGATCCAATAGCTAAACTCAAGTCACTGAAAAGGTTGCCTGACGTTGCTATACTTCACCGCGCCATAGATGCTGAGAAAACAGGTAAAACACGTTGGGAAATAATCAAAGAAATGAAACAAACGTTCCAAGGCCAGAAATGTTTAGTGGCTGTTGCAGGTGGAATAAACCCTCAAACAGCACCTGAAGCATTAGCAAGCGGCGCAGACATAATCATTGTCGGACGCTACATAACTCAATCCAAGGACGTAGAACGAGCAACTCGAGAATTCCTAAAAGCAACAAAAGAGATGGCAGAAGACATAGACCTCTTCAGAGTTCACGTCGAATAAAAGGGACAAAACTCCCTTCTTTTTCTTTTGTTTTTTGTTTCTAAATTTTTTTAGCTATTGCATCAACTTCTAGTAAAACGCCTGCCATTAAACCTGCTTGTACAGTTGTCCGTGCGGGTGGACTTTTTTCAAAGTATTTGGCATACACATTGTTGAAACGTTTGAAGTTGCCAAGGTCACTAAGAAACACAGTTGTTTTTACTACATCACTTAATGTCAGGTTTATGTTCTCCAGAATGTTTTTGAGATTCTCCATAACCTGAACAGTTTGTTTCTCAATATCGCCTTCAACAACTTTTTGGGTTGTTGGGTCTATTGGAATTTGGCCAGAAACAAACACAAAACCACCACAGGTTACTGCCTGTGAGTAGGGTCCAACAGGTTTTGGAGCATTTGAAGTAAAAACAATTTCTTTTGGCAACTGAATTGAACCTCATCATCTTCTGGGTTGTTATGGGATATATGATTTAGGCAAAGCAGAATAGACGTACCTGATAGAAGATGTTCAGTTTATTTTTTAAACAGACCTTTTAAATTTGGGAGAAAATAATAACAAAATATTGGTGAAACAAGTTGGCAAAAATTAAAGTAACCGCAAATTGGGTGGAAAACGTTAGGTCAGTAGCAGAAAACACAAGGGGACACCAAGTAGTTTTGGATTTAGGAACTGCAGCGGGCGGCGACAACAAAGGACCATCGGCACTTGAACTTGCAATCATGTCTCTTGCGGATTGTGCGGTAACAATATTTGCGGACGTCTGCAAAAAGAGCGGTGTTGAACTCAGCAAAATGGAGGTCACTGCAGAAGCAGAAAAACCAGAAGGCACTCCAATAATTTCAGGAGTTAACATGAAGGTCAAAGTCGCAGCAAAAGACAGAAAACCGAAACTTGACGCCATTTGGAGACGAACAGAAGCAAATTGCCCTGTTGTATACATTTTCAAGGAAAGCATACCAGTAAACATAGAAGTAGAGACAACAGAAGCGTAACTTCAACTCAAAAGTTACATTCCAAAAGGTCTTTTTTGTGACCTTTTTGGTCACTATTTCTGAAAACTAGTTGTGAAAAGGTTTTTAGCTCACTGGAATCCTGTCAACATTGAAGGACCAAGGGTTTATCATGAGATTTGTTGATGCGCATATTCACTTAGCAGACAAAGACTACGAAAAAAATGTTGATTCTATCGTGAAAGAGGCACGAAGTCTAGGAGTCGATGCGCTGGTTGCAAATTCTACAGACGTAGAATCAAGCCACAAAACCATTGAACTTGCAGAAGAATATCCGGACCATGTTTATGCAGCGGTGGGAATTCACCCTTGGAACACGAAGCGTCTAAAACCAAACGAAGTCGAGGACACTGTAGACCTGATTATGAAAAATAAGGAAAACAGACAAAAAGTTGTGGCTGTTGGCGAGATAGGCTTGGATGCCAGTTACTCAGGAAACGGGGAACCTACAGAAATCCAGAAACAAGTGTTTAATGAGATGCTGCAGGTCGCAGAAAAAACGTCTTTGCCAGTTGTTATTCATTCTAGGGGATGCACCAGTCAGATTGTTGACATGCTTCCGTCTTTTCAACTGGGAAAGGTTCTGCTTCATTGGTTTAGCCAGCCTCACAGTTTAATTGGTACAATCGTGGACAGGGGTTACTACATTACGGAAGGGCCCCCAGTGTTGTATTCAGGTGGGATGCAAGAAATCGTCCGACAAACCCCGTTAACGAATTTGATGACGGAAACTGATGGGCCAGTTCGGTTCAGGGGACCATTTAAGGGCAAAATGACTACGCCTGCGTTTATTCCGTCAGTAGTAGATGCAATATCGGAGCTTAAGAATTTGGAAAAAAGTGAGGTTTCTGAGCAAATTTTTCAGAATTTTGTTGATTTTTTTGGTGTTAGAGGCGTAAGGGATAAAAGGCATGATGCGGGGACAATTCATAGCTAAATGATGTAAGGAACGGTTTACAGGAAGAACGTGGTGAAAGATGGGAAAAGTACGCACTGAGCAGGTGAAGAGGATTGCTCGAGAGTTGTTGGACAAGTACCCGAGCAA
>PIXS01000353.1 GCA_003096255.1 Candidatus Bathyarchaeum sp.
AACTTGGTTTTCGCGGACAGATACTTTTTTTAGGTTTCTCGTTGAACACAATAAACTATGCGGGGTTCTCCTAGCCTGGTAGGGAGCAGGCCTGCTAAGTCTGTGGTCCATAGGGCCACGCGGGTTCAAATCCCGCACCCCGCGCCACCTGTTCCAAACTTCTAGCAGGGATACCGTTGCCAAAACAGTTCGAAGCCAAACAAATTGCACAATGCGGAATCAACTGCAAAACATGCATCGACTTCTTTGGGTACACCATGGCAGGAACCAAACGAAAACATGGTTGTTGTAGCGGCTGTCGAACAAGAAACTCGTCCTGTGCCTTTATCAAACAAAAATGCAAACGAGTCAAAGCAAAAGAACATGTGGATTACTGTTTTGAGTGCTCCGATTTTCCCTGTGAAGCCTTGACAAAACTTGACCAAACTTACAGAAAAAAATACGACATGAGCTTGATTGAAAACCTCAACAACATGAAAGCAGTGGGCATGGACAAATACCTAGAATCGGAAGAACAAAAATGGAAGTGCTCTGTCTGCGGCGGAGTGGTTTGTGTTCACACCAAAAAGTGCTACGCCTGCAATCTCTAGCGCGTTTGTTGATGCTTTTGTATCCGTTTTTTCGTTTATGTGCACAACCCTAGTCACATTCCTGAATTTTTTACGTCCTCGGGTTTTTGGATTAAAATTATATGTAACTTAAATGCATTTTTTAGGGGGTGGGAAAGATTTTGTTGAATCTTTTCAAACGGTTCCTTTATGTTTATTTATGCTTGATGATTTTTCTGTCATCTGTTTTAGTTTTTTCTAGTTGTTTTGCTGTTGAGGATTTAAGTCAAGTGACAATTCTTTCTGACGGCTCGATTGAGCCTTCAACTGCTCCAATCATCCGTAACGGCACCGTCTACGAGATTACATCCGATTTGGATGTAGGGATTGTAATCCAGAGAAACCACAACTACCACATCATACTTGACGGGAAAGGACACTCCATCACAGGGCAAAGCATGGATGAAGGAAAGGGAATCCATTTAGATGATTTGAGATACGTCACAATCAGAAACTTTGTTATTTCCAATTTTGAGTATGGAATTTATCTGGACACGGGTACAACACAGGTTACTATTTCTGGGAACTCTGTTGGAAACTGTTCACGTGGAATAATGTTTGCATACCGGGCACCACACAACGAAGTTTCTGGGAACACAATAACCGCGAACAGGTATGGCATATACTTTTTGGGATCACCCCAGAACTTGGTTATTGGAAACGCTGTTAACCACAACGTTTACGGCATATACACCGAACAAATGAAAACAGACACGGTTCATTTGACCAGCAGCGACATGAACATAACTGGCAACATTATCTCCGAAAACATTGGCGCAGGAATATGCTTCAACTTTGCATCCAAACGCAGCTACGTTTCAGGTAACCATATTGCCTTCAACAACGCTGGACTTATCCTTGGACAAGAATGTTGGCGAAACAACATTTACTCCAACAACTTTGTAAATAACAACTTGAATGCTCGCGGAACTCCTTGGACTGCACAATGGGATAACCTTACCTGTGGTGGCAACTACTGGAGCAACTACGATGGAACAGACAGAGATGGCGACGGAATAGGAGACACGCCACATGTCATCGACCCAAAAAACACTGACAACCGTCCCCTAATGAAGGAGATAGCAATTCCAGAGCTTGAGGTTCCTCCAGCCGTTTCAGAAACACCACCCGAACATTTTCCATATCCAACGGCTGAACCTTTTACCCTTGTGGAAATCAGATATGACGGCTCGATTAATCCTCCAACAGTTCCCATCGAACGTTATGGAAACCTATACGTGTTTACAGACAGCTTTCATGGAGGAATCGGAGTTTACAAAAGCAACATAGTAATTGATGGAAACGGTTACAGCCTTTATGGAACTGATTGGCACACATACAAGGGAATCAGCCTAAGAGACTTAACAAACATTACAATCATGAACCTTAACATTTCAAGATGCACCCACGGCATTGTAGCAAACAGCAGCTCTTTTCTGAAAATAAGCAATAACAGTCTTAATCGCAACACCCACGGAATCGTTTTAGACACCAACTGCAACAACAACACAATAACCGGAAACACCATAAACATCACACGAATTAACGCCTTGTATCTTAGTCATTCATCGGGCAACAAATTTTCCAACAACACCATTGTTGCCGCTGGCAACGTGCTTGATGGATATGACTCGTCGAATACTCAGATTGTCAATAACCATGTTGTCTCCTTTACAGGGCGCTTAGGCTTCAGCTTGGCAGACAACAGCAACAACAACCTGTTTTACGGCAACGAAGGCGCATGGATATGCGTAAACGGAAAAAACAACACTATACATGAAAACAAAGTAGGCGGAATCACAATTTCCAGCTCAGACGGCGCCCAAATTTATCCAAACAGCCGTGTGTTCAATAACACTGTTTCAAGCGTCTACCTAGAATCCATTTACCAATTCATCGATAGAGAAAACCTGATAGATGGCATATATGTTCAGCACTCATCAAACAACATCATACGCGACAACAACATAACCAGTGAAGGAATTGGCATCTGCATCGAACACAACAATAGCAACAACAACACCATTCAAGCAAACAACATCCAAACAAAAGAGCGCCTCGGAATCAAAGTTGACGGCGCAAAAAAAACCATAATCGCTGACAACCAAATTCAGGCAAACACCCAGTCGGGCATTTTAATAACTGGCAACTCAGAAAACACCAAAGTAACCGGTAACGCAGTTGGAAACTGTGAGCACGCCATCTCAATAAATAGCACTGCATCTGGTCACACAATTTCTAAGAACACACTGACCGCAAACATGTATGGCATATGTGTTTCAGGTAAATCGACTAACTCAATCATCGAAAACTTCGTAGCCGCTAACTATTACGGAATCTACACAGAAACGGCTATGCACAACAACATCAGTAACAACATAATCTCAGCAAACGTTGGAGCAGGAGTATACTTCAACGAGTCATCGGAACAGAACACCGTAATCGGCAACAACATTATCGAAAATGGTGTTGGCGTTCTCATCGAAAACTCCACAAGTAACACGTTCTACAGTAACAACTTCAGAAACAACAACATGTCCGTAAGCAGCTTTAGTTGGAGCCAAAACTGGAATTCAACTCCAACTGTTGGCGGCAACCACTGGAGCAACTACACAGGAACAGACAACGACGGCAACGGGATAGGAGACACACCACATGTCATCGACCAAAACAACCTTGACCATTATCCCCTGATGACCGCCTTTGATTTCCCAGAACCAGACGTTCCAATTCCATTAACCCCCCTTGTAGCACCTAGCCTAGAAATGCCTGAGCCGCCAGAAACCCCAACAGAACCAGAAGAACCCGAACAACCAACAACAGAAACATCAAGCATTTCAACAGAAACACTGGCAATAGTCGGAGTTATAGTATGTGTAATCGCAGTAGCTGTCTACTGGATAATAAAACGCAAATAGCATACACGCCCAAAAACTACTTTTTCATAGCCTCTTTCCGTAGCTCAGGCGGCATTTTTTCTATAGCATACCGCAGGGCAGTACGTGGCATTACTGCCTTGTTTTTCATGATGTAATCGAAAACCTGTTTTTGGTGCTGTTTGCTTGCCTCTTTAAGCATCCAGCCGTAGCCTTTCTGAACTAAATCATCGTCGTCTAACAGCAAACTGTCGGCAATTTCAAAAATGTCCTCTAAGAACATGCCTTTTCGAGCAGGCAAAACCAGCGACACTGCGGCTCCTCGTCGAGTCCACCTGTTCTTTGATTTTGTCCACTTTTTCAGGTTCTCGATGTATCTTGGATATTTTTCTACAAAAGAACCTACTGGGTGGTTGCACAGGGTGTCGCATTCTGCCCAGTTGCTCACGTAACAGTTAAGCCAGTTTTCAAGAACAACAAAATCCTCTGGCTCAAAGGCGTCGCTTAGCCAATCTAACCAAATATACGCCACAAAAGCTTCTTCAATGTAATCCGACTTTAGGAGTTCCTCACAAAGCCCAAAAATCTCTTTTTTATCCAACCCTTTTATTTGCTCAAAAGCCTTTTTCGCAATTTTTCTCACTGCAGGAACAGTAACGCCGTGAACCTTTATTTCCTCTTTAAAAACACGCCTCGAGCCCTGCCTGTTTTTTTCCGTCGCGTTGGCCTGAATCTCCTCTCTAACTTGATTTATTATGTTCAAGGTTTTCACAATGCCCCAACTGCTTTGACGTTTTCAACCTTAATCCAAGGAGCAACAAACTGCCCCAGCTTTCTCACGTTGTTTCCAAGGGCAGAAACGTTGTGCAGAACGTCAAAGAAGACACCAGTTAACATAACATCCCGAACCGGATACGCCACAGCTCCGTTTTCTATTTTCCAAGCAGGCGTAGCAACAACAGAAAACTCGCCACTCTCAGGATTACTACTGTGAGCACCCTGAACACCATACAAAATAAAGCCGTCCTTAACTGAGCCAATAAGCTCGTCAGCAGTTTGGTTTCCAGCTTTGAAAACGAAGTTGTTAACCTCAAGACTAGGAGTAGAACTATAAGACGTCTGACCCGACCTCGAAGCGTTACCCGTACTCTCTACGTTTGCCTTGTTGGCGGTGTAGTTGTCATACAGAAAGTTCTTCAAAACGCCATCCTCGATAACCGTTGTCGTTTGGCACGGAACACCTTCACAATCAAACTTGCTGGTTGCAAGACCACCCTCAAGAAGACCATCATCATGAACCGTAACAAGGTCAGAAGCAACTTTTTCTCCAACCTTGCCTTTGAACGCAGACCTCTCCCTCTGGACAAAATCTGCCCTCACAGCGTTAATCACCGTGTAATACAGAATTGACCGAAACGCAGCCTGAGTAAAAACAACCGGAAACACGCCAGACCCAGTCTTCTTTGCCCCCAACGAAGTAACAGCCTGCCTAGCAGCCTCAACACCAACAGCCTGTGGGTCAATGTCGTAGACCCTGTTCGTGTCTACCTCAAAACACGCCGGAGTAACATCAGAACCATCCCGAGCAATGGTTTCCAAAGAACAGCCAACAGCAGTTCCCACTTCGGACGCTTCGATTCCGTGGGAGTTCACTACAACCGTGCCAAAAACAGAACTAGAAGCACCCCCAGCAACAGCCAAAACACGCTTATCAAAACCACAAGCCGAATCAAGCATCTCTGCTGCAACTTTTACGAGAGCGTCAGAAGACAACTCAGTTACCCGTTTGTCATATGTTCCTTTAACTTCAATGTAATTTTTTGGGCTTGGAAACTTGACCCAACTTTTGTCTGGCCTGCTTGCCTTAGCTGCTTTGAAGGCTCTTTCTGATGTTTCCTTCACTGTTTTGTCTGTTAACATGTTAGTGTAAGAAAACCCAACAGCCTTGTTGCAGATTGCCCTCACTCCTAAACCTTGGTCTATGCTTTTCATGCTTCTAACAATCTGGCCCCGCTCTATATCTATGGAAAATCCTGTTCCCATGCTCAGGTAAGCTTCTGCTTCGTTTGCTCCGCTCTTGAGCGCTGCGGTTACCGCTTTTTTTCCAAAATCAAGCAAATCTTCTAGTTTAAGCTCCGCCACCAATGGTCATTTCTCCTACTTTTATGTGGGGTCCACCATCACAGATGAACGCCGTCTGGCCCTTGCCGCATCGTCCTGGCCACAACTCAAAATCTTTACCCACCGCTTCTACTTTTAGCAGAGTCTCAAGGGTATTTCCGCTAATAGACGCACTTCTGACTGGCTCACCAATCTGGC
>PIXS01000354.1 GCA_003096255.1 Candidatus Bathyarchaeum sp.
ACAATCATCTGTTATTAGGAGTCTAATATGCTTAAGACCTCAATAAAATAGTGGAGTTGGTTTCGACCCACTACCAGATTTTAGCCTATATTGAATTTTAGTCCGCCGCCGCTGAAGTATCCGAACGGCGTTTTAACGCGGTCACCATAAACCTGCTTTAGCATCTTTACGTAGTCGCTGTTTTCGTCCATTCTGAACTTGTACTTCCCTGAACTGGACTTGATTTCAATCTCAAACTCGCGCTGATTCATCTGATTTCCGGTATCTTTGAGTTTCAACTTAACTTCACTTACAGAACTATTAGAGACTGCAGAGTTGCCTGGGGTCTCAGACAAAACCATTGAAGGATCCATATCATAGTAGCGGCTCGCAAAAGATGCTGAAGCTTTGAGTTGGTCACCCCATTGCCCAAAAAAGCCTTTGCCCTCAGCTTTTGCCTGTTCCCGGGCTTGCTTAACCGCATCTTTTATCATGTCTCCGGTCATTTGAGCAAAAATCAGCCGCTGACCAGTTAATACGCCTGAAAAGCTGTCGTATCTGCCAAGAGATTTAGGTTTTCGTAGCACCAAAACAGCTAACACTGGCTCAGACTTTGCTGCATTACCTACATGAGGAGCAGGCTGCGGCGGAGCAGTTACGGGCTCAGGCGAGTTGGCAGGGGCTGCTTGGGTTTCAACGTTTACGCGGGAACCGCATCTTCCGCAAAATTTTGAAGTAGACGTGACCTCTTTTCCGCAGTTTTCACAATAGGGCAATGTAAATCACAGCACCTGAACAGCACAAAAGGACTTAAAATTGTTTTCTGCTTAGGCTTGCCCAAAAGTGCGGGGGGTGGGATTCGAACCCTCATTACTGTGGAGATGTCACCCGCAACATCCCCCTTTTTTGGTTGGGTTAAATTTTAACCCCAAAACCAAACCTCCTACGCATGCATGTCTAAACGCTTACCAACTTTCCATTCTTTCTTCCTCTTTCTATACTCTCCTACCACAACCAGCACAACACCACACAACACACCGAAAGAAAAACGGGTAATGCTGCCTTTGAAGGAAAAATAATTTCAAATTAAACGCTCAACTGTTCAGAGTTCAATCTTGGTTATGGCTGAGGTGAGAAATAAGATGGTTTGCTGAGGTTCCAGGCACAGGCAATTGAGGAGGAAAAACAATCAAAACCTCCACGTCTATCTGCTATCGCTTTCGTTCATTTCCTGTTCTGGAGCCTTTTCAGCCCCCTGTTTTTGATGATTTTACTCCCCAAAAAAAGAGGGAGGGAAAATTGTTGGTTTATTTCAAGGGTACTTCTGCAGATTCTGTTTCGATTGCCTGTGTTGGTTATGTGGTTTCTTCTACGTTTAGGTAGGTTACCGCACATGAGCCGTAGTATGCACTTGATCCTTCGAAGGTGGCAATTATCTTGTAAAGTCCTGGAACGGGCGGAGAGATTGCACAGCCAAAAGTGCCGCTCAGATCCGTTGTGGTTCTAGCAAGTTCGTAGGTGTTGCCGTTAGGATCAACAGTTGTTATGACTACTTCTACTCCTTCTGCGTCATCGGGGCATGTTAGACCCATGTACACGTACTCCATCCAGTTTTCTTGGTATTCGTCGGCTATTGCTGGAACACCTTGCGGGAAGCGTGCTGCCTGTTCAGTCTGTTCTGTACCAGCAGAGGCGTCAATCACCGTGCCTTTGATTAGCACTTCTGATCCAAGTGGAATAGAGGTCTCTGGTGCTGTGACCGTTGTTTCGCTTGGTCCCTTGCCAAAACAGTATATCTGATTGTCATAGAGACTAAGACCAACAATGTATCCGTCTCCGATAGCGGCTCCACTTCCACTGCCCATTCCTGCACCCCAGAACAATATCTTCCACACTTCTTCTCCAGTATCCGCATCTATGCAGCGTAGGTTTGGACCACGCCACAAGGGCTGAGTTGGTGAGTGTTCACTAGAAGTCAAATAGATTTTTCCGTCAGCAATGAAAACGATTCCTATTGGGTAATTACCGTATGGAGATTCGAAGCCGACGTTAGTAGCTTCATATCTCCACTGTTCTTCTCCTGTTTTGATGTTGTATGCTATTAATTCTCCGCCGTAGCCAGTTGTCAAGAGTTTGCCTTCGTAAATGTTGCTAGACATTCCATAGAAGTTAAATGCTGGCTCAGGATCGCTTTCCCATAGTTGTTCTCCTGTTTCTAAGTCGTAGCCCCACCATAGTCTATCTATTGACTGCGAAAAGATGAAGACACCATCCTCAGGATCCACCTTTGACAAAGCTACACTTCCAGCACCAAACATGCCGGCTGCTACGTCTGGTGGTGATTCTGGTGGCGTAAATGTTACGTTCCATAGTAGTGTTCCTTCATTTCCTGGTTCTAGACTCAAAGCCCACAAGTGTCCTTCCTCAACGTAAGTACCATTGTTCTTTCCTGTGGTTCCACCGATTACAAATTCGCCTTCACGAACGCAGCGTATGCTACCCTGCACTTCGGGTATTGATACATTCAATGCGAATCCGTTGTTGCCGTCGAATGTGTAGTTTAGCCAAGTCCTCCAGCACCAGTTGTAATTTCTCATATTGGTGTAGCCCATTTCAATAGCATGGGTTGAGTTCCAGACAGTCAAATAACCATTGGCGATGTTGTAGTATAGTATGCTTCCATCGTTGCCGTAAACTTGTGTGCCTCGCGTAGACACGTTTGCTAGGCCACAGATGTAGTTGCCTGTAAATGCATCGAAGAACGTCCATTCGTTAGTTTCCCCATTAGGACCGCGTCCAACTAAGTAGGCGTAGCCTCCATGTTGATTAGGCGATTCATAGTTGAGTATTTGAGCAAATTCCAGCCATCCTCCAAGTACAGCTCCTGAAGAGTCACTGCGAAGAGCGCCCGAGCTTACAACGCCGCCTAGACCTGCCCCATAGCTTCCAACGATTACTGGACCCGTGGTGTTATGGAAGTACTCCACTTCTCCGGTGTATAGATCAACGCAGTTCCAGCCATATTTTGGCTGCGCGTCAATGTTGTAGTAGAGTTTTCCGTTGAGGATTAGCGGCGGATCGAAACTTAGACCGTCGTAGTGGGATGTTTGATAGCCAGTGTTACCAAATCTCTCGTCCATAATGCCGCCAGAATAATAGGGTAGTGTCCACATTATGTGAGCACTTTCTGGCGCTAGACCGTAGCCAAAGTTACTAGTTGGGCCGACGTTTTGTGCTGCACCGGATAGCCAGTTTCCTGCAAGCACATACCATTCTCTGTTAGCAGTGGTTATTGGACGAGTCCAGTACTCTTCTGTAAGAGGGGTTTCAGACCATGCTTCTATTGCATCCTCTTGTACAACAAAGTCCACAGGATCGCTAGAACTGCCTAATACCGTATCGCCAACAGAAGCTGCTCCATAGATGCCAGTGTCGGGTGATGCAGGAAGACCGGTCAATGTGTGGTCTTCCATTGTCGCCACAACAGTGTATGTGCCTACTTGGCTGGGTGTGTAGGTTGTCCATCCGCCTCCAAGTGGATCTGATGTAAATGGCCCAAATGTTTCTGTATTTCCGTCAGGTGTTGTGATCTCTACTGTCCATGTGTAC
>PIXS01000355.1 GCA_003096255.1 Candidatus Bathyarchaeum sp.
AATACACAACTGAAGAATCTTCATCAACTGAAAATGTTACAACAAACGGGCCATTCACTTTTCTGTATATTGTACCCCTGCAACTGTTAGATGGACGGAGCAGCTACAGCCTAAACATTAACTCAAATTCACAAACACCCTTTGACATAGAACCCTCAGACTATTTCCAAGGCTACATCTCTGTGTCACCAAATGGCAGATACATTGGGGCAATAAGAGCTGACACATCTTAAATGTTTGAAGATTCCAGCAGCTCACCGACCGACATGAAATACTTAGGCAAATTGCCTTACACAAACGCCCAGTTTTATTCTGACGACCCAATAGTTACAGACAGCGGTAACATTATCGTTTTGACTAAAAATGGATTTTTACAGGTATACATCGACAACAACAACGGCCCCGTGTGGACAAAAACCATTGAAGATATGAAGTGTGCAGCAATCTCTGATGATGGAAGTACAATCGCAGTAGCGACATCAATGGATCTTGATAATTGCACCTAAATGTCCATTTATATTTTGAACGCCCAAAACGGGGAGCAAAACAAAAAAATAACATTCACAACGAAATACCGAGAATTTTTTACCGCAGAAGCAGTTGCGCTTTCTTCTAATGGAAACTTCGTCGCTTTGATAGATACTTTGTATATGTATGTTTTTGATACAATGACTGGTTCGCAGATTTCAAAAATGATTTACGCTGGTTCCTCGGTTGGAGGGTCGTTTTCAGTTTCACATGCCGGCGATTACATAGGAGTGTCGTATATGAAAACTAGGAGTATTACATTTGGTTATGAGTATTATTACAAAACGTACGTGCTAAAAAAAGGCGACAACGAAATAATATGGGAGTCCGTTGCTCCAGACAATTACACAAGTAACAGTAATCAAAGGGCTCTTACGCTCTTTTCAGCAGATTCAAACACTTTCCTAGCGTTAACGAACACTAGGTTAACATTGTTTGATTCAGAAACAGGTGTACAGTTATTCTCAAAAAATGATGCTTTCAGTTCAAAGGTCACCTCTGCTGCCATTTCTTCAGATGGAACTTACATTCTGGTGGGCTGTGAAGACGAAACAGTATATCTCCTCGACCAAACCGGAACAATCCTATGGAGCCACAACAGTTTAGGCAGTCAAGTTGCAGCTTCATATGACTTCGAAACAATTGCAGTATCAAGCAAATATTCAATTACAGTTCTTGACCTACAAGGAAACACCACATGGACATACACCTTCCCATAAAGTGCAGATAAAAAAAGACAACAATTAACTAGCATGAATCAGGTTGCCGTGGCAAACCTTTTTCGTGCTAGTCAAAGTTTTATTTTTGTAGTTTTTTTAGTTTAGTTTTGAGTTGCTTTGGTTTTTCTTTGTTCTGAAGAGAAGAATGATTGCTGTTGTTGCTAGGGTTAGGGGTATAAGGGTCCATGATGTGAATTCGGGGACGTATCCGTATTCGTCTGTTTTTATTAAGTAGAAATCGTATTCTCCGGCGCCAAAAGAGTTAGTGGTACCAAAAATGGCAAAGCCGCCATCAGCAGATTCAACGAGGGCAATAGCGTTGTCGGTTTCTGTTCCTCCGTATGTTTGGTTCCACAGCATTTCGCCTGAGGGGTCAGTTTTTACTAGCCAATAGTCGTCTGCTCCTGCACCAACAGATGATATTGAACCTGCAATAGCAAATCCGCCGTCAGAAGTTTCAACGATGGATGTGGCGTAAGCTAAGCTGTCTCCTCCATATGTTTGGTTCCATAAGATGTTGCCTTGGGAATCGAGTTTAAGCATCCAAAAATCTTCAGAGTCCATACCAACAATGATTAAGGTACGTGCTTTCTGAAGCATACTACCTCCTTCAAAGTTGCCTCCAGCGATTGCTAGACCTCCGTCAGAAGTTTCTATCATGCAAAAGGCGCGTTCAAATCCTTGGTAGGTGTTGCTCCATGAAACGTTGCCTGTTGAGTCAGTTTTGATTAGTAGCAGACCTTCACCATAGGATTTTGTGGAACCAACCATTGCGAGTCCACCGTCAGAAGTTTCAACCAAGCCAAAAGCAAAATCGTCGTAGTCTTCTCCGCCATAGGTGTTACTCCATAGCATACTTCCTGATTCATCAGTTTTTATGAGAAAATAATCGGTTCCTCCAGAGCCAAAAGAGCTTGTGGTGCCTCCTATTGCGAGTCCGCCGTCAGAAGTTTCGACCAAGCAGAAGGCGTTGTCGTAGTCTTCTCCTCCATAGGTGTAGCTCCACAAAATATTGCCTGACGAGTCAGTTTTTGTAAGATAAAAATCGTTAGCGCCTTCACCAAAGGATGATGTGGAACCAGCAATAACGAGTCCGCCGTCAGAAGTTTCAACTAATGCGGTAGCTATGTCATATTGTTCGCCGCCGAAGGTTTGATTAAACAACACGTTACCGGTTGCGTCTGTTTTAACCAGCCAAACATCATCTTTTCCAGCCCCAAAGGATGTTGTAAACCCTGTGATGGCATAACCCCCATCAGAAGTTTGGACCATCGCTGAGGCAAAATCAGAGTTTTCTCCGCCGTAGGATTCTTCCCATATTGCTGGAGAAGCCTGAACATATGTAATAAATGTCAGATTTAATAGAGCTAACAGAACAAAACACGAAATCAACTGTTTTCTAAAATGTATCATTTAATTACCAATCCTCAATTTTTTTAACCAAGATTGCAATAGCTAACAACAGTCAACTAATAAATTTTGCTACAAATGAAAACTAATGAAACATTTTCAGGGTTACTCAACTCATTTTTGGGACAATTAAGTTCGCAGAACAACAAAGTATGTTTTTGCTTTATGTTGTTTTTGCTGTGTCCCATAGTAGTTGGAAGTATTCTCGTGCGAATTTTACTAGTCCTATGTGGTTGCTCCAGATGACTAGGAGTCCTGTGTAGCTGCGTTTTGTGTCTGCTTCACCTCAAAAGAGGAGGGCTTCTTTGCCGTCCACTATAACCCCGCCGCCAAACAGGTTATCCCGCTGCCGAGCACCGCCGATTTGGTCAAGCTGTTTTTGAGTCCATTTTCCTGCAACCATGATTTTCACGTCCACGCCGCTGTCCCGTACTTGCCCGAGAGTGGATACAGAAGCATCAACAAAAGGCCGCGCAAAAGACGGAACCGCAATCAAAAGCTCACTCTTTACCACGTCCAGCATCTCCCGAAGCTTAGCCATAATACTAAACTCGCCCCGCAGAATCCAGATGTCAGGCTTCTCCATGAGGTCTCTTTGCTCGTAGAGGGGCTGTA
>PIXS01000356.1 GCA_003096255.1 Candidatus Bathyarchaeum sp.
AACGAATTACCTGGAAACGTTAGAGAATTCCAAGAGGTGCTACAGAAGATTTTTGGAATGGGCTATAACTTCTTGGACACACTTTTCTGTCATCATCTCGAAAAGGCAACAGGTAAGAAGTTCCAGAAGAACCAAAGCTTTTGTGAACGCGTAGAATGCTTAGTTTTTGAGCAGTCAAAGCTGGATAACAACGAGGCTTGTGTGACACTACACAACAATGAAGATGTAAAAATCGAAGCACAAACGAGTAATAGATAATAACACAGCTCTAAGAGTTTTTAACCACGTTAGGGCTAACTGTTCTTTAGGAAGAGCAAGTAAACGAGGGCATATTTGAAGAAAAAAGGTAAGTAAAGGTTCCTTACGGTCCAGTGAATCGTCAGTTATTAACGAATAAGTAGACATCATTCAACAATTATTCCCAGAAACTTGCCCTTTTTTATTGTTATCAAAAATTTAATCAGGGAAATTGGTTAATGATTTATTTGAATGTGTTTAGGAGGTTAGTTGATGGAAGAAGAAATTATTTTGGCTACAATGCCTGTTATTCCTAACTATGAGATTGAGGAAGTTCTTGGAGTAATATATGGTTCCAGCACAAGGACCCGGGGGGTTGGGGGTCGATTTATTTCTGGTCTTGAGGCACTTACTGGAGGAAAGGGAACAGCCTATGCAGCGGAGATTGAAAAAACCCGAAAAGAAGCTATTGAAGATTTGAAGAATAAAGCAAGAAAACTAGGGGCTAACGCTGTTCTATCAATAGATTTTGAAACTTCAGAAATCTTGGAGGGCTTCATTCTCATAACCGCATATGGAACAGCGGTTAAACTGAAAAGAAAAGACGCATGACAGAGCACAACATGAATAAACCAATCAGCTAATACTATACAGGATATTGTGCGGGTTTGGGTCTTGCCTGAGCTTCAAGATAAGTATCCTCTTGCAGACATCTACATGCTAGATTCCGAGTTGTATGAATGGGCAAAACAAAAAGCAACTGAACTGGGCTACAAAACCGTTTCAGAACTAGTTTTTGATTTAATCATATTGCTCAAAGAAAACCCAAGTATCTAATCCAAACTTTTCAAACTAACCCTAATTCGGCAATTAAGAAAAGTAAAGCTCCCCGAAGTAATAGAGGATCTTGAGGAAAAAATCACGGACTTGCTGAAAACCGAGGGACAAAAACGACTACCTGATTATGAAAACAAACAGTCTGGGGACAATTAATCTACCCAAAAAGCAAGCCTACATTAATCTTCAATGTGGGTGTGAACTTTTTTTGGAAAGTTGTGCTGTGCAGAAAAATTCAGAAAAAAGGTTTTTTTCAACAATGTACTGCTATTTGAATCCTAATAGACTCCTAATAGGCAACACAGAAATGTGAATCTTTTTGGTTCGAGGTTAAAATTTAATCTTCTCTCTTTCCTTCTACTAATTTATTTCCTCTTGTCTTTTCTTGTCTTGTTTAACCTCTCTCCACTCTCTACTCTCTACTCCTCTTCAAAAAAACTCAATGTTCTGGTTAAGGAACAGATGTGTTCCGCAGGGAGAGTAATCTGCAATTTTTTCTATATTTTATAGTGGCTGAAAATGCATCAAAAGGTTAGAACGAGAAAGGTTCCAACGTTTGTTTTGATTCTGCTTCTCTGTTCTGTAACAGTCGTTTTTCCAAATGTTGGGATTGTGAGTGCAAGTGAGCACCCTTTATGGAACATTGCGCATACGATAGCAATATACTCTCCCCTCAACAGAACCTACGATTCTAGACTTTTAACCCTAAACTTTACTTTCTCTGCTTTATTGGGAACAGAATATGCATTAAGTTTTAACATCGATGGAGAATATGAAGACGATGTACCTTTTGAAATTGAAAATCCCACAGAATTGCATGTGTTTTACAAAGCAACTGGATTTGTAACATTACCAGAACTAACTGAGGGTTCACATAACTTAACCATTCTGATTGCAGATGGTTCTCAACGTAGCTCCCTTTCATATGCTGACACAGTATATTTTACATTAAATAGCCAACTTCAAGATAGCACAATCCCAGAGTTTCCCTCATGGACTATTCTGCCACTGGTTTTGACCATCACACTGTTTTCGATAGTTGTCAAAAGAAAGCTACAGAAAAACGCTATCTTCTGCGGAAATGAAACCGAGTAAAGATAATTGTTTTTACGTATTCCCTTTTTTTAGTAGCGTCCAAAGGTCATGGGTTTTAGATTCCTAGAATCGGGTAAGTCTTCTACAGATTTCCCACATTTTTCTAACCATCTTTGAATTTGTCCCCAATAATGAACATTCTTGTGACATTTACGACAGTACAACTTCAAATTTTCCACTACACCGTTTTCTGGATTTCCGTCTAAATGATGAAACTCTGCTCCACGTACACTCACGTTATAGGCCCTATTGTTCTTAGAAATCCTTATTGAACCACTAACTTTTTTCCTACAAAACTCACAAAAAGCAACAAACTCGTTTTTCCCAACAGAAAAAGGAGCTAACATACTCTTTTCTAAACACGCTCTCTTAATTTCATTATCCAATTAAATCAAGTCCTTTGTTCACAATTTAGGTTGGATTTGATTATATCTGCACCACATCTCAAGACGTGATGCTGTTTAGTAAACGTTAGCTAACACTAGCTTATTTGAAGAAAAACAAAAAAGGTCTAGTAAATGCCCTCTACGGTCCGGTGAATCCGCATTTGGGGCATCGGTAGTTTCTTCCGAACTGCCGACATTTTGCGCAGCGCCAGATCAGTATTTCTCCGCAGTTTGGGCAGTTAGATTTTGTTGCGTCTTCGCCCGGGGGGATTGTTCGGTTACATGACATGCATTTGGGCATGACGATGTTCACATTATCGCTCATTGCAACACCTCAAGGATTCTTGGATAACACAACTGCCTCTTATATATGCTATCTTTTAATTCTTTCTCAACACATATGTAAAGATGTTGGCTGGACAAAACGGGGAAGAGACTTGAACAAAAAAACTGACATCATTGTGGTCGGAGGAGGACCCTGCGGCTCATACGCGGCATACACGGCAGCCAAGCACGGCACAGAGGTGACTGTCTGCGAAGAACACCCAGAGGCGGGGGCGCCCAGGCACTGTGCAGGTCATCTGAACATCTCCAGCATGAAAAGGCTAGGAATAAAAATACCGCAGGATGTTATCGAGAACACAATCAAAGGAGCCGTCTTCTTTTCTCCTTCAGGAAAACAGTTCGTGTTACGGTGCCGCAATCCAGTAACGTATGTCGTCAACAGGGAACTCTTTGACAAGCACCTTGCTGAACTTGCCAAACAAGCTGGAGCATATTACAGCTACAAATCAAAAGTGAAGTCGCTCCTCTTTGATTCAGGTTCCGTCATGGGAGTTGCCCTCAACGGAGAAGAGAAGCTGAAAGCCAACATTGTCATAGATGCGGAAGGCTGTTCATCGAAGCTTCTGAAACAGACAGGTCTCAAGGGGCTGGAAAGCAGCATGATTGCGAGGGGAATCCAAACCGAAGTCGACGGCTTTAAGGGCGTGGACAATGACATGGTTGAAGTCTACTTAGGAAGAAAAGCTGCTCCCGGATTTTTTGCATGGATAATCCCAAGAAAGGATGGCTCAGCAAAGGTTGGCTTAGCCACCAGAACAGGCAACCCGCAAGACTATCTGCGGAGGTTCATGAAGAAGCATCCTGTTGCTTCCAAGAAGCTGAAAAAAAGCACATCCACATACACTTCAGTTCATCCCATACCCATGGAAGGTCCCCTCCCTAGAACAGTTTCAGGAGGCTTTCTTGCGGTTGGAGATGCGGCTTCTCAAGTGAAACCGACAACCGGAGGCGGCGTCGTCTTTGGGTTAACATGCGCACAGATAGCAGGAGAAGTTGCCTGTGAAGCTGTAGAGAGGCAGGATTTTTCGGAAACGTTTCTGTCCCGCTATCAAAGCCGATGGAAACAGGTAGCAGGTTTCGAGTTGGCCACCATGCTTCGGATGCGAAAGATGCTGGATAGCCTGTCTGACCGCAGACTAGACAACGTGATTGATTTGTGCAGTAGGCTAGGTGTGGATAGTGTACTTGAGAAGGCAGGGGACCTTGACTTTCAGGGAAGAAGTTTGATTTCTGTAGCCAAGTATCCAGGCACTTTGGCGGTGATCAGCTATTTCCTCTTTTCGTGGCTGACCTCAACAACAAGACAGTAATTTTCTATTGCGGGCATGGAAGCGTTTTAGAGGGACAGTAACAAAATAGATGATTGTTGAGGCATTAGGGATGACTGGAAGAATATCTTGCGATTCATCATCTTTCTCGTACAAGCAGGTCATTGTCGTGAGAACAGACATCAAAATGAGCAAAGGAAAAGTGGCAGCCCAGGCTGGACACGCCGCCGTCTCCGCAGCCGAGTATGCACGAAAAAACCGTCCCGAATGGTGGACTCCATGGACTAATGAGGGACAATGCAAAATCGCATTGAAAGCAAAGTCTGAACAGGAGCTCATGGACCTTGAAAGAAGAGCCAGAAACGCAGGTTTGCCTGTTGCCCTGATTGTTGACAGGGGCTTAACTGAACTGCCTCCGGAAACCATGACTTGCCTAGGAATTGGACCTGCCCCAGCCGACAAAGTTGACGCGATAACAGGGAAACTGAAGCTCCTCTGAGGCTGAAATGTTGCAGGTTCCGTCCCTTGAAAAAGAAATGGGAATCGAAACGTACCTCACCCAATCTGAGGGGGTTGGAGGAAAGATACGGCAGTTGCTGGACGATTTTGTGGTCGAAGAGCTACTGGTTGATGGCTCTTTGGCTTCGGTTAATGTGCCAAATGAGGGATGGATTCCTGCAGGGGAGGGCGCCTATCTTGTTTGTGTTTTGGTTAAGCGGCGATGGGACACTTTTTTGGCAGTGAGACAGGTTGCATCTAGGCTACGGATAAACCAGAAGCGCATCATGTTTGCGGGCATAAAGGACACGAAGGCCCTTACTGCCCAGCATATAAGCCTGCAGAACGTGTCGCCAAGCAACGTCTTGGACCTGCAAATCAAGGATATAACCGTGTACCCCAAACATTACTCCAAAGAGAGGGTCTATTCTCAGCTGATCAAGGGAAACAGGTTCCACATAACAGTAAGGAACATAGACTATCCAGTTTCTGTTATCGAAGAGCGAACAAAAGCCGTCCAAGAGGAAATAGAGAGGGAAGGCGGGGTTCCAAACTTTTTTGGGCACCAACGTTTCGGAACAATCAGACCCAACACCCATCAGGTAGGCAAACATCTAACACTAGGAGACCCAGAAAAGGCGGCCATGGTTTTTCTTGGAGAACCAAGCAATAGTGAACACCCAGAAGCCCGAGCAGCACGACAACAGCTACAGGACACCATGGACTTCAAGGAAGCCCTCGCAACGTTCCCCAGATTCTTGAGGTATGAACGCTTTATGCTCCGTCACCTGACAAGATACCCGAGCGATTTTGTGGGCGCCTTTCGGACGTTGCCGCGGAGGCTCCGTAAACTCTTTGTTCAGGGCTACCAGTCATACTTATTCAACCGTTTCATAAGTGAACGTTTACGAAGAGGCATCTCCCTAAACGAACCACAAGTTGGCGACTATACGTTAAGGCTTGATGATAATGGATTGCCAACAGAAGAATGGGACCAAGCAACAGAAACAAACATCCAAACAATAATTGAGGCAGTTAAGGAAAGAAAGATGTGTGTGGCTGCGCCGCTGGTGGGTCCAAATCTGCCTCCATCCAAGGGAACACAAGGAGAAATAGAACAGCAGATTCTTGAAGCCGAAAACGTTTCGCCAGAGCAATTCAAGATAAATTTCATGCCCGAAGCAACAGCAGAAGGCAGAGTAAGAGCAATCCTGAATCCAGTTTGGAATCTACAGCAGGAAGAAATAGGCGAAGACAAAGAAAACGAAGGAAAACACACGATGAAGGTTGGCTTTACATTGAACAGGGGGTCTTATGCTACGGTTGTTTTGCGAGAGTTCATGAAGCCCCAGAAACTTATAGAAGCTGGATACTAGCACAGGTTAGGGTGTTAGTCTGAATTGGTCTCTTGGGAAAAGCACTACTTCTCTGATGTTTTTTATGCCTGTTAGCACCATGACAAATCTTGCTAGGCCTAGGCCCCATCCTGCGTGTGGTGGCATGCCGTAGTCGAATGCTTGTAGATGTGTTTTGAAGGATTCCTTGCTTAGTCCCTGTTCAGCGAGGCGTTTCATCAACAGTTCCTTAGAGTGGATACGTGCTCCACCTGAAGAAAGTTCTACCCAGTGCCACATCAAATCGAAGCCATCGCTCAATTCTGGGTTTTCGTCTTGGGGCTGGATGTAGAAGGCCTTGGTTTTTGTTGGCCAGTCAGTAATGAAGTAATAGTATGGATGAAGCTCTCCAAGAACCCTGTAAGCGGTTGTCGGGATGTCTTCGCCCCATTCTATGTGAAGCTTGTTCTCCTCTAGCTCCTTCAAAACCTCACGGTAAGTCAGACGCTTAAACGGAACCTCTGGCATCTCAATGGTGTGG
>PIXS01000357.1 GCA_003096255.1 Candidatus Bathyarchaeum sp.
AGGATTCATACTCCTTTCCGTTACAACATCCCTTCCTGAGCTTTCGGTCTCTATTGTTGCTTCACTTTCAGGGGAAGGCGGACTGGCAGTAGGAAACGTGTTAGGCTCAAACATCGCAAACCTAACAATAATCCTAGGACTGGCAATACTGATTGCAGGAAAAACCATCAACGTAAAAGGAGAATCCCAAAAAGAGCTGGTCCAGTTTTTGTTCATCACCTCAGTTATACCCTTGTTCATTGTGCAAAGAGGCACACTGGGAACAATGCTAGGAGTCATACTGCTAATCCTGTTCGTTTATTTCGGCGTTACAATTTCAAGAAAAACAGAAACAAACAGCAACACCAACAACACCCAAGAAACACCCCAACCAAACAAAAAAGAAAACATACCTTTCACTGTAATCAAGTTCATCGCAGGCGTAGCACTGATAATATTTCTGTCCACAGTTGCAGTAGACAGCTCAACCGAAATCGCAGAATTCATAGGATTACCCTCATCAATCGTTGGAGCAACAATCATCGGCTTAGGAACATCCCTGCCAGAACTAGCAACAACAATCCAAGCGCTAAAACAAGGCTTATACAGCATGGCCTTAGGCAACCTGTTGGGAAGCTGCATCGCAAACATAACCCTCATACTGGGCGTATCATCCCTGTTGTCAACTTCAGAGGTAAACGTTGTAGCAGTACAAAGTATCATGTTCTACATATTGCTCTCATCACTAACAGTCTGGTACATGATAGGCTCAAACGAAAAACTAACCAAACGAGGAGCCGTATTCCTCTGCTTAATCTACGCCGCATTCATACTACAACAAGTCGGAGTTTCGATAGTCATATTCTAAACAAAACCAGCCTCAGAAAACCTAAAAAAGAAACACATACTTCTAGGGATATGCCGAGGAACAGGCCATGTCTACAGACATACTAACAATTCTACAAGACCCAATCGCCCTTTTGCAAATCATCTCAACCTTACTTGGCGCATTCCTGATAGTCACTATATTCAACATGCTAATAGGAAAACTAGAAAAAAGAGGCGAACTAGAAAAGGGAACCCTGGTCCACTTAAAACGGTTCTTCCAGATAGTCATCTACCTAGTGGCAGGCACAATAGTTCTATCAATCTTATCTGTTGACATCACGGGAATGATTGCCGGCCTTGGAGTTGGCGCATTAGTAATCGGTTTTGGATTGCAGGACATCGTAGAAAACTGGGTTTCAGGCGTCCTGATAATCTCAGGCAAAACATACGCCATCGGCGACGTAATCCGAGTAGGAAACCTAACAGGAACAGTAACAGACATCGCCCTCAGAACAACCAAACTAAAAACTTACGACAGAAACGAAATCATAATCCCAAACTCTATGCTAATGAAAGAAAAAATCATCAACCTCACAGGCGGAAAACAAGAAGCAGTTGCATCCCTAACATTTGCAGTGGACTACACAGTTAACATAAAACAAGTTGAAACCATAGTTGAGAACATACTAAAAAAGCATAAATCAGTAATTTTCAACTTGAAAAACAAAAGAGAAATCCGTTTCATTTTACGAAACAAAGAATGGGCAAACGAGATTGAAGCCCTGTTTTGGATAAAAGATCCATCTAACGAAGAATTCATCAAATCAAACATCACAGAGTTGATCCAAAACGAATTCAAGAAAGAGTGCATACTGCCTCCGATTCCAGCCTTATTGAGAAGAGAGTACCTAACGGGAATAAAGGAAACAAACGAACAAGAAACAGCATAAAGACGCCGTCATGTCCTTGATGTTCGGTTATAGTGGCAGCTTGGGCACGAAAAGAATACTTGTTTTTTTCCTTTTAGTTTTCGAGTAACCATTTCGGTTTCGCATCTTGGACATTTCATACCAATGCAATCCTCAAATCATTAATTTATGTTTTCTCTAAACAAGTCCATTTGAGAACTCAAACGCAGAATATATCTGTTTCATCTAAAGCACACCAGCAAGACAAAATAAAAATATACTCTATATCAACCAGCAAACAATAAACCACATAAACTAAATTAAACATACAAACATCGAAAATAAATTCTTTCAAGTTTACCACAAAATGGGTTCAACATATCAAAAGTACAATGCCTTATATTTTGACCAACAAAAACATATTATCGCTTATTGATGCGGAATGGTTGGAAACAGCCAACAAAGACTCGCAACAAACAACTTGGTTAGGGGGAAATCAAGGATAAAAAAATCAACTTGTTATTTTCAAAGCTCCAATAACAAAATAGACGGTACACACAACATGTTACAAACTTGGACACGCCAACAGCACTTATTGTCTAAAATCCACTGAAACAAAAATCAAAAGGGACTGAAAAGGATTAAGCCCAGCAACATATGGAACATAATCCTGCCTCTTGTGGTCTATGGAAGTGTTTCATTACTCATCAACAACTGTTGGGAACAACCTCAGGAACCCTACCCCAAAACACCAACATACATATACTGAAACGTTGATGCTAAAAAAAATTTTTAAAAAAACCACCACAAAAGGTCAGAAAAAACAGAAATGTTGTTGCGAAATCTAAATTTTTAACATCACGGTATTCTTATAAGGTCCCGTCTGAATATTTTGTTTAGTGCTTTAGTTAAACAACGGTCCTTCGCGTATGCAAAATCACTGCATTATGCCATCAGAGCATACCAAAAAAGGGTGACCGAAAGTAAACAACCAGCATTAAATGGGACTGAATAATTGTGAACTCTGTTACGAATGAAACCAGAAAAAGTCTACCAAAGATAGTAGCTAATTTGTCTATTGTTTTAGTGTTTCTAGCGCTACGATATATCGTAGTGTTGACACTAAGTAGTATCAGCTCAGAAATCGTTTTTCTATTACAAATAGGATTGCTAATTGCTGCGGGAATCTTTCTAATACGAACAATACTAAACGTTTTGCCAATACTCGACAAAACATCAAGGCTCTTTTTGAAGCGTTTAGGCATACTAGAAGGCTGGTCAAGACAACGTGTATACAAAGATGTCATCTACATAGTAGCAATCATTTTGGTAGCATCTGCAGTAATTCCTCTGTTCAGCAATGTCCCAAACTCTGCGCTAATTGTGCAGCAAATTACCACATATTCAGCCTTTGGGCTAATTCTTCTGTTTGTCTATGACATCGGAAGGACGTTTTACAGTATTACAGAAAAGAAGGCAAACTCGGTTGCCAAAAGATTTTCAAATTCAGAGAATGCGGAGGCAACATAAATGGAAAACAGCATATGTTCAATTGAACAGTTAAAAGACCACATTGATTTGTCTCCCATAGAAGAAAAAAACTTGAAACAAATTATTCAAAAGCACCCAATGAGTGTTACGCCGTATTACATGTCATTGATAGACAAAGACAACCCAGATGACCCCATAAGAAAAATGGCAATTCCGTCAATAGAAGAGGTTAATCTTGAGGGTTCATACGACACAAGTGGGGAAGCAGAAAACACAGTAATGTCAGGGCTCCAGCACAAGTACTCGGAAACAGCTCTAATTTTGGCCACAAACAAGTGTGCAATGTATTGTAGACACTGCTTCAGAAAAAGATTAGTGGGCTTGCAGACCAAAGAAGTTCTAGAACGGTTCGAAGATGCCGCAGAGTACATAAAGAAAAACCAGACAATCAACAACGTTTTGATTACTGGCGGCGACCCTCTTGTACTAGAAAACAGAGTAATTGAACGGTTTCTTTCAATTTTGTCAGAGATTCCTCAACTGAAGTTCATACGGTTTGGCAGCCGCGCTCCAGTTACATTTCCTTCACGGTTTACTGATGAAAAGCTGTTAGGCATTCTTTCTGAG
>PIXS01000358.1 GCA_003096255.1 Candidatus Bathyarchaeum sp.
GCGAAGATTCCGATGAACACTAGCCATGAGAGTATTGTTTTTGCTACGAAGCTTAGTATGATGTAGAATCTTTCTCCGTAGAGGTAGTCTTTCCAGCGTCCAACTCCTTTGTATTGCAGGACCATGTTGATGGCGAACACGTTAAACACGAAGAAGTAGATGAATAAAATCATGTAAACAAAGGTCGGTACTTCTAGTCCAACAGAGTTAACCGCGGCAATGAAATATGCGTAAAGAACAACCCATGGAGTGAATCCAGAGATGCTTCCTAAAATGAAGGCCGACCAGCTTGTTTTTTCTGTTTTTTGGTTGATTACTTCCATGAGGTAGCCAAACATTATCATCATAGCGTTGAGAACGAAAATCATTACCAGCGACCAAAAGTCCCAAATGCCCAGAAACAGCGAAATCAAAACAATCATTATGGAGCTAGAGACTGAGTATTCGTACCACCGGTATGGGTTCATGCCCTTTGTCAGGTAATTGTTGTAATTCTTGTTTTTTGGGTAGGCTATCATGAAATGTGCAATGGCAGAAATCAAAGGAAAAGAGGCAAGAATTGCTCCCAAGTAGCCGACGCTAAAGAACACCTGTGGGTCAGGAACTGCAGTAATCACTGTTGTGTCTGTGGTTACGATGTTTAGTTTCATGTAGAAAGTGTAGATGTCTCTGGACCACTCAAGTTGAAGCCCCAAAACCAGCATTATTATTCCTTGAACAAGATGCAGAATTCCCGCGGCGGTGTTGAAGCGCTTTAAGTACTTGAAAGATATGGGTGATTTTGCAATAATCTTTTTTCTTTCTTCAGAATTCATGGTAATTAGTACGCAAAATTAAATTTAAAATTTACTTACAGGGTACACCCAAGACTTTAATCAAAAAGAATTAAAAAAGGAAGAAACCTCTGTGCAATCACGGGCATATTATTTTGTCTATTTTGGCATAAGCACAGAGTCTATTGCATGAATCACGCCGTTTGTGGCTTTTATGTCCGTTGCAACCGTTTTTGCGTCGTTAACTTTCACCTTCTTGGTGATGTGCCACATCAGGCCGTCAACTTTGATTTCCTGCCCCTGCAGTGTTTTGAACTTTTTAGGTGTCTTGAATTCGTTAATCATCAGTTTCTGAGGAACCACATGATACGTGAGAATAGAAGTCAACTTTTCCTTGTCCTTAAGAACAGCCTCCAATGTTTCGGGCGTAATTTTGGAAAAAGCCTCATCAGTTGGAGCAAAAACAGTGAACGGACCCGCACCCCTTAACGCGTCAACAAGACCCGCGGCAATAACCGCTTTGCACAACGTCTTAAATGAATCAGATTCAAGTGCAGTATCTACAATATCCTTAATTTCTGTCACCCCCATTTTCATAAAACGAGACAAGCTACCCTGCCACAACATGACAATTCACAAAGTCTCAGCCTGAAGTTGCGTTTTTGTCTATTTATCATTAAGGTACACACATGAACACAATGTCTTGCACACAAAAAACGAAGTTGGGAGCTTCAATCTGAATCTTAGCTTAACAAAACATTACTTTCAGAAACCTCAAACTCAAAACTTGGATGTTTACTTGTGATGTCTGCTCCTCTAATTCAAGCATCAGAGCTAACAAAACGGTTCGGTTCAGTACAAGCCCTAAACGGCTTATCCTTCAAGGTCATGCCTGGAGAAATCTATGGACTTCTTGGACCTAACGGAGCAGGCAAAACAACTACAATCAAAGCATTAATCGGACTCGTTGAACCCACCTCTGGAAACATCTGCGTTGAAGGGATAGACCCCACAAAAGACCCCGTCGCGGTGAAATCAAAAATTGGTTACGTGGCAGAGAAGCCAATTCTTTACGAGTCACTTTCGGCTAGAGACTTTTTGGAATATGTTTCTTCAATTCGAAAACTTGACCAAACAACAGTTAACCGCATAGTTGCCAAGCTTGGTGAAGCCTTCGACATGGCTGACTTTTTTGATGCACCAATCGCTACTTTGTCAACAGGAATGAAGCAGAAGGTCGCGTTGATTGCTTCTTTGGTTCATCAGCCCCCCGTTCTGTTGTTGGATGAGCCTCTTAGTGGTCTTGACGCCAAGACTAGCCGTATTGTCAAAGATTTGCTTTCGTTGCATGCTAAAAAAGGTGGAGGGGTTCTGTTCAGCACCCACATCATGGAAGTGGCTGAAAACATCTGCACCCGAATTGGAATCATTTATGAAGGCAAAATTGTTGCAGAAGGAACCCTTGACCAGTTGAAAACTGGAAGCAAAAGCGAAACCCTAGAAGAAGTCTTCCTGAAGCTGACAAACGAAGAAAACGAAGTTGCAGACAAATCCCGACTTTTGGGGGAGGCGTTCTTCAAAGATGAAACTGCTTGAGGCTTGGCACAAAAGCCGCTTGCCCTACAAGGAAGTTGTTTTCAGGTCCATAGCCGAAGAAAAAGGCAGAATGTGGTGGGGCGGCTTTGGTAAAGGGCAACTGGCAGAAGATGCTCAAAACGACTACGAGCTAACCAAGAAAGCTCTGCGAATAGCAAAATGGGACAAATCTTTAGTTGCCGTGTTCTGTGTAATTGCAGCGGTTATTCCGTTTACTGCGCAGTTTTTTGGTTCGCCAGTGATTGGTTTGACCAGCGCAGTTTCTTTGAGTTTAGCGGTTACCTTTGGGTTTACTGCATTGTACGCAATTCAAACCCTTTCATCCTTTGTTAGCGCAGAATCATGTGCGTTGCTGTCTACTTTGCCAATAAACCAGAACGACTTCTCTTTGATTACGTTGTTTTCTTTTGTGAGGTCAGTGGACTACATAGTTTTGGGTGCGATACTAAGCCAAGTCATAATGGTAACCTACTACACGTGGTCGCCAGTTGCTGTGTTGACTATGCTTGTTGCCTCCGTGGCAAACGCTATGCTTGCTGTGGCAGTTTCCCTTTGGTTCTCAAGAATATTCACAAAAAACCTTTCACGAAGTGGACGCTCCAAAAAAAGCACTGTTTTGCGCCTGTTTTTCATCCTGATGTGGGGATGTCTCCTGTTGGGCGTAAGCCTTCTGATTAGTTTGCCCTACTATATTGTTCCCTCTTTGGAACTGGTTCTTGTTGGTTCAGACCTGCTGGTCAGTTTGCTGGTGTGTTTGTTTCATCCCTTCTCCTTTGGAGTAACTGTAGCAAACCTTGCAACGCCCCTTGTCGCAGAATCCACAGCACTATTTGGCGGAATTTCGTTGGTTGCCTATCTGATTGTTGCCGTGTTTGCAGGACGATGGATGATAAAAACCGTCAAACAAATCTCAACAGGAACCGACAACAAAACTGCCCGAGTAACTGCAAAAGACTTCTCAATAAAAACTCGCAGCCCCTTGTTCGGTTACGTGGTAAAAGACCTGAAACTTTCTTCAAGAAACCCTGCTACTGCTTTCTTTTTTGCTTTGCCCGTTCTTGAAACTCTTTTTGTTTCCCTCATTGTTACGAACTTTGAGGTGCTCCGTGCTTCTACGTTGCTTGTTTCTTCGTTCATGGGCGGAATCTTTGTTTTGCTTATGCCCCTTGCACTGATAAACGCAGAAGGAACCGGGCTTGAATTTA
>PIXS01000359.1 GCA_003096255.1 Candidatus Bathyarchaeum sp.
ACCCGAATGCTGCCGTCCTTTTTGGACAGTTTCTGGGCTTTCGTCAAGTCTATTGCAGTATCCACTTGGGTCTTGTCTACTCTGTCAGGATATACTGTAGAGTAGCCGCCATAGTTTGGTGGAACCTTGTAGGTTATGACGGTTGCCTTGTTCAGGAAATTGACTTTTCGCAGGTTTCCATCCCGCATATTGTAGCATACCTCAACAAAGTCGTCCTTCAGTGCAGGCAACAACGTCATTATTTCTGGGTCTCCAGGTCGGCTGTTAACTTCCAAGATTTTGGGTCCTTTGTCTGTGTGGATAAATGCGGCATAGAAGGGAATTCCCCGCAGCTCAGGATTGCTTCCTTTACCTTTCAGTTCCACGAAAACCCTGTTCACAAGCTCAATCTCTTTCTCCCTGTCTCTTGCTGTCATAAAGGGCAGAATGTCCCCTGTGTCTTTGTATGCGCCCATTCCTCCAGTGTTAGGTCCCTTATCATCGTCAAAGGCTCGCTTGTAGTCTCTGCTTTCTGGCAGCGGAATCAGACGTTTTCCGTCACAGAATGCCTGAAAACTGTATTCTTCGCCCTCAACCTTTTCCTCGATTATTACTGGACCATGCTCGTAGTTGGAGAGGAAATGCTCAAAGACCTCTTCTGGAGTGTTGAAGTGGTCTCCCCACACGCCGACGCCTTTTCCTGCAGTTGCCATGTCAGGCTTCACCGCAACCTCATTGTTCAGTTCCTTCAGCCAAGCATACACGCTCTTTTTGACTTGTGCGGTGCTGCTGTAGTCTTTGGGGTCAAAAACCTTGAATTCTGGATTAACTTCAGGCGAAACCTTCTGAAACAGCTCCCGCTGGGCGATTTTGCTTGCTTCTATGGCATACTGTTTGGTTGGGCAAATCATCTGTATGCCCGTCTTTTTCTCGACTATGTCCCGTACGCCTGCGATGATTGGTTTTTCGGGGCCAACTATCCCAAAATCTATCTGGTCACGGTATTTCTTGGCGAACTTTGTGATTTTTTCTAAGTTGAAGTCTGAGATAACTGTGTGTTTTTCTGCATATTTCACGTTGAAGGGGTTGCGCTGTTTGTCAACAACATAAAATTTTGGGGCATATTCTTCGCTGCGGACAAAAGCGTCTATCATGGCGGCTGCTCTTGAGCCGTACGAAATCACGAGGATACCGACTTTTTCCATCAAGGTCACCTAATGTACTGGATATAAACGTGTCACGATTGGGCTAGTTGATGGCAGTCTCGTAGATTCTCCCTTTTTCGGTGTATCCGTTCTCGAAACGTTCCTTCATTTCATCTGCCAATTTCTGAGCCAAGGGAGTAGGATACTTGCCTGTGATACAGCCCAAACACAGGTTATCTTTGCTTAAGCCAGTGGCTTTAACTAGCCCCTCCACTGACTGGTAATTCACGCCATCTGCGCCCACTATCTTTGCGATTTCGTCAGCGTCATGCTGTGAACCTATCAGTTCCCTGTAGGTTGCCATATCTACTCCATAGAAGCATGGACCAATTATTCTTGGGAATGTTATGAAAAGGTAGATTTTGTTGGCTCCCATTTGCCGCAGCTTGTTAACCACAATTTTGGTGGTGTCGCCTCTGACGATGCTGTCGTCCACGACTGCCACATTCTTTCCAGCCAACTTGTGGTCGACAATGTTGATTTTTCGGTCTATTGTGTTGAATCGTTCACTGTTAAGCAGAATAAAGGCACGTTCTGCAACGTACCTGTGCCTTCTGGAGGCGCGTTCCCACCTTATTCCCGTCAATTCGTGGTAACCATAGGCTGCATCGTTACCTGTCTCGGGCATCGACATAATCATATCCACTTTGCTTGTGGTTTCAGGATATTCCCACGCAAAGTTTCTTCCAAACTCTTCCCGGACTTCGTAAACATACCTGTTTCCCAGCCTCGAGTCTGGCCTAGCAAAATAAGCAAACTCGAAAGCACATAACGCCCGTTTCTCGCTGACAACCAGCTGCTTTCGTGTGAATCCGTCCTTTGTGGCAGTCACAAGCTCTCCTGGGTTTACCTCAAAATCGAATTCGAAGCCGTTGATGTCTAAGCCCACGGTTTCTGAGGAGACTGCACACGTTTTGCGGTCCTTGCTGCATCCACAACACAGGGGTCTTATGCCCCAGGGGTCTCTGAAGGCAAACAGTTCTCCTTTTTCGTTCATTCCAGCCACGGAGAAGGCGCCTTCCATCTCTTTTATGCACCGTTTCACGGAGGAGGCAAGGTCGCCGTCCTTTTCTTTTCTCAGGAGCTTTCTGGAAATCAGTTCCGCGTCGTAGTTGAAACGGAAGTTCGGGTATTCTTGCTGTATTTCTTTGATTAATTCTGGTGTGTTAACTATGTTGCCGTTGAAGGCTATGGCAATCTGTCTGTCTCCCCGTTTTTCCAGAATTGGTTGGGTGCTTTTTACAAGTGATTCGTAATCAGTTCCGCCAGATGTAGAGTATCTGACGTGTCCCAATCCAACGGAGCCTGGCAGCTCTGTTAGCCACTTCTGGATATGTTCCTGCTTTATTTTCGGAACCAAATCCAAGTCTTTGTTGACGTGGAATTCTCCGTCAAAGGTGAGGAATCCGTGGGATTGGTGGCCGCGGTGATTCTGTGATCGTAGTCCCCAGTAAACGTAGGGGAACACAGACTGGTTATCGAAGTTTTTTGCTCCGAAGACCCCGCATGCCTCTTTTAACTGTTCGACCATATTTTCCAGTATTTACGTGTCCTATTTATCAATGTTTACTACAATTTTAACGCAAAACTGGAGTAGGAAAATTCTGCTGTTCGGGTCTGCTGGGGAATTGTTTGCATTGTAGAAGTTGTTGTATTGGCATAATATTGTGGCATTGGTTTTGTTACCCGTATTACAGTAAGGTATATATGAATTGTAGTTGTTAGCTTTTCGTCAAGGTGTTTTTTATGAGGAACATACTTGTTAACGATTCGAAACGGACACCTCTTGAGAAACAGCCCGTCGAAATTGTAGAAAGAAAAGGTGTCGGTCATCCTGACTCAATGTGTGACGCAATAATGGATCAGGTTTCAGTGGAACTAAGCAAAGCTTACCTGAAAGAATTTGGAGCAATTTTGCATCATAACACCGACAAGTCTCTACTTGTTGCAGGAGATGTTGAATGCAAGTTTGGAGGAGGCGTAGTGAACAAGCCCATGCTTCTTATTTTTGGGGACCGAGCAACCTTTGAAGCCAACGGAAAAGAAATCCCTGTTGAAGATATTGCCATCAACACAGCCAAAAACTGGTTGAAAGAAAACATCAGGTTTGTCGACCCTGAGAAACACATGAAATACCAACTTGCCATCAGACAGGGCTCACAAGGGCTCACTGACATTTTCAAGCGTGAAACCTGCATGTTTGGAGCTAACGACACTTCAGCAGCAGTAGGTTATGCGCCTTTAACCCGCACAGAAAACATGGTTTTGACCACTGAACGCTACATGAACTCTAAGGAATTCAAGAAACGGTTCCCTATGAGCGGCGAAGACATTAAGGTCATGGGCTACAAGAACGGCAAGGTCCTGAACT
>PIXS01000360.1 GCA_003096255.1 Candidatus Bathyarchaeum sp.
GGCGCTTTATGTTGAAACTAAGAACCGTTCTATGACAGACAGTTTTGCGTCCACAGACTACAGCGAAAGAATTCTGTTCCTGCCTCAATGTCTACGCGCCAAGGACTGTCCCGCAGAAATAGGCAAATACGGTTACGAATGCCAGCAATGTGGAAGATGCAGTATAGCAAAAATAGTTCAGATGACCAAAGATTTGGGATACAAAGGCACTTTCATTCTGCCTGGAGGAAGTCTGGCAAAAAAAATACTTCATGAAGTGAAGCCCAAAGCGTCTCTCGGTGTTGCCTGCTCCAAAGAGCTTGTTCTCGGAAGTTTCCTTTGTGAAAAAATGGGCGTGATAGGTCAGGGTTTTGGATTGCTTAAAGACGGCTGTATCAACACAGTCGTGGATCTGCAGGGTCTACACGATGTCCTGAAGGTTCACACCTTAAACCTGGTTTAGCCAAGAGAGTGGCTACCGACGGCTTCAAGAATCTTTTTCGGCGAAAAAGGAACAAGAACAGATGATTTGATGTAGCGTCCAAGCTTCGGAATCAACCCAACAGCGTCGGTTCCCAGCTTGCATAGAATAACTTGCTCCAGAACACCCAGAGACTCGACTCTGATTATGTCCCGAGAGTGCCTTGAAAACTTGACAGCCTCCTCAACATCAGAAAAACGGGAACCCAAAACAATCAACCGTTCAAATCTGCTACGAATCCATTTATGGAACAAGGAAACCTGTGCCTCAGAGAGAACTGCATCAACACGTTTGTTTTCCTCTTTGATATCTTCAATAATTTTGACCTCAAGGGGCACGTTGTCATACAAACAGAAAAGCTCAACCAGCTCAGGAAGGGGCACGTCTTTGCCGTCAGCCAACTGGGCACACAGTTGCTTCCCCGAAACAGCAGCATCTGTAACGTGTGGTGAAAACACTCCAAAATCAACATAAAGCTCCTTTTTGCTTTTGTTGGAAAAAACAACGTTACCCTGTACAGTAGAGAACTTCTTCAGCTTGTCCAACGAAGCGGGCGCTAACCCGATTTCTTGTTCAAGCAAACTTAAGGCTGCTGTTTCATCTTCGCCTGAGACCTCCAGTTGCATCCACCCGCGGTCTGTTGCGCCAACTAAACGTAGCTGAACTTGGAGTCCCCTAATTAGTTCGGAGTATTGTTTCTCGAAGGTTTCAGGGGCGCCTGAACCGTAAAGCTTCTCAAGGACTGTGACTGTCGGCATCTGAATCGCCTATCAAAGGAACAAGCTCTTCGTGGAGCCTTATAATTCGATCTATGGCAGGATGGTTCTCGCCTAGTTCCTTAGCAAACTTGTCTAATGTCTTCGCTATGGGCACTACCTTGCATCCTTCAATCAGCTTGTCAGCGTATGTCACAAGCTTGTCTTCCAGGGTTGTTGGAAGATAATCCTTCACGGGCCAACCAAGCTCTTTTGCTTCCTCAGCGGTTATGCCTCCGCCAATGTGACGCCCAATAATCGACACAACAGATTCGGGCAAGTCCAAGGACTCTGCAATTTCCACGCCAACAATCGAGTGATTTATGCCATGGGTTTTTGAGCGCCCAATGTCATGAAGAAGACCGCCTACCTCAACCAACTCAACATCAACAGTTAGTCCCTTCTCTTTGCAGACTTCAGCAAACTTCACAGCAAGAGTAGAAACCGCCTTACAATGGGCAATAACGTGTTCTGAGCACCTGCAGTCAGAGAGAAGGGTTAACGCCTTCTGGGCTGAAGGCAGTTTCTCATTCACCTAATTCCTTCCTCAGCGCCTCAACCCGTTCCTGCAAGGCAGTTTTCAGTTTCTCATTATCAAAATGCATCAACAGTTTGTTACATCTGGGGCAACGAAAAACAAGTTCCATGGCTTCTTCAAAGGGAATCCGTTTGCATCCTTCTGTGCCGCAGTAGTAAAAGTCATGGTTTTGCTCGTATGTTAGTCGTGTTTCCAGTTTTTCGAGAACACGCCGCTTCTGGTTCAGAATGAAGCCTGCAAGCTGGTCAAGCTGGAGTCTCCAGTGGAAGATAAACCATCCAGTTGTTTTGTCTCGTGACCTTCGTAAGCCAACTAATGAGTGGTCGTAGAGTTTGTATAGGATTTTGCGTACGGTATTAAGTCGTATTTCTGTTTGTTGTGCAATCTCGTCGTCTGTGGTTTCGCCTACTCCTCTGAGGACATTGACGATTTGCACTGCCTCTTCGCCGCCGAAAGCTTCAGCAACCTTTTGTAAAGTTTTATCATCCACGAAAGTCAACATTTAAATCCTGTACTCCACTCTTCCACATACTAAGCGTTAACAAGGCTTAAATCTGTTACCGAAATCGTCTGTGGATTAGGTTTCAACGACTTTTTTGCCTCTAACCTGAGGAACTATCTTCATTTTGGCGTTTTCTGCAAAATCTTTTGAAAGCTCCTGTCCTTCGAAGTAGCGGTCAAGAAAGACTGCCAAGCTGGAGCATTCGGAGTGGGGCTGATTTCCCACGGCAACATTGAAGTCTGAAACGGATTCGCTGTAGAAAGTAGGGGGCACTTTTTGGCTACCCACAATAACCATCACATCCTTCTTTGTTTCCCTGATTCTTTTCATGACGTCACTTGTTTGGATGTTTTCTCCATACGCGGTGAGATGGACTGTGACCCCCTTGTTTGCTTTCCATTCCCTAATCGCACGCTTCCATGATGTTCCCATCTCGAAACTGAAGTTGCCTCCCCACCGTTCCAGCACCCTTTCGATGGTTTCCTTAACTTTAATGTCTGATATGTCTGCCATTATGAAGCCAGAAGCCCCTAAGGCACGGGCAGTCAAAGCCACATGGGAAGTTAACCGCTGGTCTCTGTGCCTGTGTCCCCACCTCAAAATGACAACTTTAGGCTTCACGGTTAAACACTCCTCCCAGCTTTTCTATGCGCCCCTGAATTCTGTCTGCCAACCAAGGAATTGCTCTAAACACTCCCTTCACAAGTTCGCCCTCGTAGGCTATGTTTTGGACGTGGGCACGCTCAAACAGCTCTGAAACCAGTGCCATGGAGTCGTTACTGATTTTCACGGAAAATGATGCTTCAACAAAGCTTTCAAGGTATCTTACAATTTGCTGCTTCAGCAATCTTATGTTGGTGCCATGGAGTGCCGAAATCGGAACAGGATTTTGTGCATGTTCCTTCAGTAACTCGGTTTTGCGTTGCAGTTCGGCTTCTTCGAGCATGTCGATTTTGTTGAGTGCCGTTACCACAGGTATTCCTGTTGCTCCAATCTGTTCGATGGTGTCTAGGCTGCAGGAGAGCTTCCGTTCAATGTTCTCGTCTGCTTCGCTCATGTCAACAACCAAGATAATCACGTCAGAGAGGATGGTTTCCTCAAGGGTAGAATGGAAGGCTTTAACCAACTTCAGGGGCAGACGGTCAATGAAGCCAACAGTGTCAGTCAACAAAACCTTTCTTTTATTAAACTCCACAGCACGAGTTGTCGTAGAAAGAGTGGTAAAAACCGCATCATCAACAGGAACCGTTTCCTCAGTAAGCAAATTAAACAACGAACTCTTACCCGCATTCGTGTAACCAGCCAACGAAACCGAAGCAAAACCCAGCTCATCCCTTCGGGTTCGATGCAGCTGCCGTTCCTCACGCTTCTTCTTCAGTTTGGCTTCGATAGCAGTGATTCGCCGCTTGACAGCCTCAAAATAAACATCAACCTCATACTTTCCTAGCCCCATGAAACCTGGTTGTTCCTCCATCCTCGCCAGCTTAACCCGTTCTTTTGCCCTAGACAACTCGTATCTGAGGCTAGCTAACTGAATTTGGAGCTCTGCTTCGTAGGTTGAGGCTCGTGTAGAAAAGATTTCAAGTATGAGCTGGAAGCGGTCGATGGCCATTACTCCTGTGACTTTAGCTAGGTTGTAGGCTTGAAAGGGCGTTAGGTTGTTATCGAAAATCACCTTCTCGGAGCCAGTTTCCGTCACTAAATCGGTTAGTTCCCTAACTTTTCCTCGTCCAATCTGGTACCTGGCGTCCCGTTTTCTGATTTGCTCAATGGACCCTACAACAGTGTATCCTGCTGCATTAGCTAAGCTCCTAAGTTCATCTAGGCTTGAAGGCTCATAATTAAGCCGCCTCTGGACGATGATTGTCTTCGTTACTTCTTTGCCTCCTTGTTCTTCACCTTAAACTGAATAAGGTCTCCCAAGGTTGTTCCCTGAGGCTTAGATGACAAAGCAGACTGAACTTTAGGCTCCTCAGCAGGCACACGAAGCTTAATCTTCAGCGCATGCTCTAGTTTCTCTACAACTGCATTATCAGGAATCATCTTGCCGCTTTCGATTTTGCGGATAAGCGAAACTTTCTCCCGTATCTTTCTACCCAAGTCCTCATGGCTCATTTCCAGCTCTCGTCTAGCCTTTCTCACTCGTTGACCAAGGTCGCTTGCAAGCTCCAAAGTTTCAGGCACTGTCGGCATCTGCTGCCTCTTCGAGTAAGAAATTGGTTTTGCCTGACGGTTTGTTATCGTTCTTGTTCGGGGTTGAGGCTGAGGTTTGGGTTCCCAGTAACCAGAACTCAACTTTCCACATTTAGAGCAGACAGTCATTTTGGCGCCTTCAATTATCGCCCTGACTGGGGTGCCAAATATTTGACGACCACATACTTCACATTGCAAGGGAAGTTATCACCTGAACTATTTCATCACAAGTCGCTTCTTTATACTTGTCGATTTCATATAACTTAACCGTTAAGACGCCCCCAAACCTCCTTAGAAACAATGAAGAGTTCTTCGTTTTGACAAAAAAGCCGCAAATTATTTAGGGGAACGAGAACTATCATATATTGTGGAGAGATGTTTTAATGCCTATGGCTTTTGTGTTGATAAACACTGAGATAGGGTCGGAAAGCGAAGTTTTAGATGAGTTGAAGAAGATCGACGCAGTTAAAGAAGCTTACATGGTTTACGGTGTCTACGATGTCGTAGCAAAAGTCGGAGCAGACACTATGGACAAACTCAAAGA
>PIXS01000361.1 GCA_003096255.1 Candidatus Bathyarchaeum sp.
CAGAGACCGCGAACTCGTTGTGGTTCCCGCCATCGGACACCTATACACCATAGTAAACGAAACAGGAACAAGAAACAACTACCCCGTCTTCGACTTCAAGTGGACGCCACGGCACTTGGCAGAGAAAAATGCAAAAAGAATCCGATACTGGGTAGAAGCCTTCTCGAAACTGTCTCGAAACGCTGACACCTTCATATCCGCCTGCGACTACGACATCGAAGGAAGCCTCATCGGATACTGCATACTAAAACATGCATGCGGCGGCAAAGAAGCCTCAGCAAAAAGAATGAAATTTTCAACCCTCACAAAAGCTGAGCTCGAACAAGCTTACACGCAGCCCCTCCCATGCCTCGATTTTGCCCTCATAGAAGCAGGAAGAACCCGCCATGAAGTTGATTGGCTCTATGGCATAAATCTTTCACGGGCACTAACCTTGGCTGCCCGCCGCTGGAGCGGCAGATACCATACCTTGAGCACTGGAAGAGTGCAGGGACCAACACTCCAGTTTCTTGCCGAAAGAGAGAAACAAATCCGCAGCTTTGTTCCCACCCCGTACTGGCAAATAAATGCGGAAGCTGAAGTCATGAACTCTGTTGTTGAGGCAGAGTATGAAAGAAAACGGATCGAAACAAGGGCAGAAGCAGACGCTGTTGTAGAAGCCTGTGCAGGCAAAACTGCCAAAGTCACGAATGTTGAGATAAAACAGGTCCGTCAGAAGCCTCCTCTGCCCTTCGATGTGGGTACGTTACAGCGGGAAGCCTACAGCCTCTTTGGTTACACGCCCAGACGCACCTTGTCAATTGCCCAGCGGCTATATCTTGACGCCCTGATTTCCTATCCCCGGACAAGCAGCCAGAAACTTCCTCCCATAATCGGATACACAAAAATTTTGGATTCCCTCAAACAAAAACGCGAATACACCAAACTAGCGCAGAAACTTCTGGAAAAGAAACAGTTGACGCCCAGAGAAGGCACAAAAGAAGACCCTGCCCATCCAGCCATATATCCCACAGGAAAGCTGCCAGAAAAACCATTGGGAACTCCTGAGAAGCGAGTTTGGGACCTTGTTGTCCGCAGGTTCTTAGCTGTTTTCGGGGAAGATGCCCTCAAGGAACGCCTGAAGGTTCGTCTAGAAGTGAATGCTTATAGCTTCTTTTTGAGGGGACGAAGAATTCTGGAGCAAGGCTGGATGGAATACTACATGCCCTACATCAGAGCTGAAGAAGTGCTCCTGCCCCGCGTAGAGGAGGGTGACAATGTTCGGTTAAGGAGGGTCACCCGGGAAGACAAGTTCACCTGTCCCCCGTCCCGCTACAATCCAAGCAGTCTCCTGAAGAGGATGGAGGAGCTTGGAATTGGAACAAAGGCGACCCGTGCAGACATAATTCAGACTCTATACAATCGTGGCTATGTCAAGGACGAACGAATTGTGGTAACTGAGCTGGGTTTCGACGTAATCGATGTTCTTGGCAAATATGCTCCAATGGTAACTTCGGCGCAGCTCACAAAAGAGCTTGAAGCAAAAATGGAGCAAATCCAAAACAGCAAGATGAAGCGGGAAACTGTTCTCGAGGAAGTTGTTGACAGGTTGAAGCCCCAGCTGGAGCACTTCAAAGAAAACGAAGAAACTATCGGTGAAGCCTTAACCCGTGCCACTCAACGAGCAGAGGCACAGGAGCGAATTGTGGGAAAATGTCCAACCTGTGGCACAGGCGACTTGACAATCATCTATTCGCGGAAAACAAAGAAGCGGTTCATAGGCTGCAGTAACTACTTCAAGGGTGTCTGCAGTACATCGTTTCCTCTTCCTCAACGTGGAACCGTCAAGCCCACGGGAAGCAGCTGCAAAGCCTGTGGATGGCCTCAGATGCTGGTGCGCCTCAAAGGCAGGCGACCTTGGAACCTGTGTTTTAATCCTGACTGTTCCAAGTCTGGGAGGAAAAAGCCTTGACAGCAACCTTTGTACATCCTCATAGATTGCAATGTTTTCCCTGTTCTGAAGGAATATTTAAAAGAGCTTGTTGAGAATCCTTACACTAGACACGGCAAAGTAAGTTGCCGAGTCTATTGAACAAGGATTGATAAACATGTCAAGGTCAGCTAACAAACAAGTTTCGTCCCTCGCCTTTCGGTTACAAAAAACATACGAGAGAATAATCAACTTCAAGCCCTCCCTATTCCTTGTCGGCATGGCGACTGTCGCCGCTTCCATATTCCTGCTTGGAGGAGGACTTTACGATCTTCTGGTTCAGCCTGACCAAGCTTGGTTCTACGGAGGACGAATGATTGTTTTCTATCCTGCCTTAAATGAGCAGTTTCTTGTGGGAAGCATACTTGTCATGATCTTTGGTGCTATGGGCTTTGCAGGCTTCCTAATTGCATACCGTAGCACAAAATACGCCTCTAACCCACGCGAAGCATACCGCACCCTTCTGGTTGGCTGTGCATTACTTGTTATCGGCTATCTTCTAATCGAAAATGGTCTATTATCCAAATTCAGTCTCTAGCTTTCATACAAGTGCTAGGCGCTAAAACAGGTTAGCGTTACCTGTTTCTTCCTTTGTTTTTCATGTTCAGAAGAGTTGCTCCTAGGTTCGTTAACAGATGTATCGGGATTGTTATCAGCAGTATTATTAGAGCCGTTAGCCAAGAGGGCGGCGAAATGGGAAGGGAGAAAAGGAATGCTCCTAAGATGAAGTCAATCTGATCCGCTACTGGAAGGGAGCTGCCTGGAGAACGGTCTAGTCGCCGCTTAACGAAAGACTCTATCAAGTCACCCACTAATGCTCCTAGAGACAACATGAATCCGAGAAGTATGCTGTAGCGGAATTGGCTGCCATACTCAAAAAGAACGTGCTCATAAAGAAGTGTTTGAACTACGCCCACCAAAGTTCCTACAATGAGTCCGGCCAAGAAGCCTCTGAAGGTTTTGTGGGAGCCAAGTATGGGTTTGCCGTCAGAAAACTTTTTTCCGAAATCCATCTGTGGTCCACCCCCAAAGATGACTGGGGCTGCGTTGGCGCAGTATGCTGGAAAAATGAACCACATGGCTGCGGCGATTTCAAGCAGTATTTCTATCATGTTCGTTCATCCATTAGTGTCCTTTGAATAAAATAACTCTAGCGTCTGTAATCGGTTATTCCTGACCTTTCTATCTTGACGTAAACGTTTCCTGTGCCTTTGATTGATGGATGTTTTTCGCGGAGAACCTTAATGACCCGAGTTTGACCACTTTGTTTCATGTCTA
>PIXS01000362.1 GCA_003096255.1 Candidatus Bathyarchaeum sp.
AATGTGCGGAATCTTTGGATGCATACTAAAAAACGGTGAAGCCGCCCCAACCATCCACAGCGGCCTAAAAAAACTAGAATACCGCGGTTATGACTCCGTAGGAATCGCAACCATCGACAATGGTCAACTTACAATAAAAAAAGACAGCGGAAAAATTGACGAAGTCCACGAAATCCACAACCTAGACGACCTTCCCGGACGACTAGGGGTCGGACATACAAGATGGGCAACCCACGGTGCCCCATATCAAGTTAACTCTCATCCGCACACTGATTGTACAAACCAAATAGCTGTAGTCCACAACGGGATTATCGAAAACTTTTCAGAACTTAAAGCCGAACTAGAAGAGAAAGGTCACAAGTTTAGGTCAAAAACAGACACCGAAGTAATCGCGCACCTTGTTGAAGAGCACATGAAAAAAGGTATTACTTTTGTTGATGCTGTTCGCGAGTCAATAAAACAGCTAGACGGCTCTTACGCAACCGCGATAGTTACAACAAGGGAGCCTGACAAAATAGTTTGTGCCCGAAAAGAAAGTCCCCTTGTTCTTGGAGTTGCCGATGACGGTGTGTATGTTGCATCTGATATTCCGGCGTTTCTTTCTAAAACAAACAAGTCAGTTGTAATTGAAGACGGCGAACTAGTTGTATTGACTGATGACGGAGTTGAAATCCGCAACATAGAAAGCTGGCAGCAAATCAGTCGCGAGCCTGAAATCATAGAATGGGAGCCTGAGATGGCAGAAAAACAGGGTTATCCCCATTTCATGCTCAAAGAAATACATGAACAGCCCCTGCGTTTAAGAAACACTCTCAGACTCCAAGACCAATACCTAGAATTAATGACCACCTTTCTAGACCGAGCAGGCGAAGTATTCCTTGTTGCCTGCGGAACATCCTATCATGCTTGCCTCGCTGCATCATACTTGTTCTCTAAGCTGTCCTTTTTGGCAACCCACCCCGTGGTTGCATCAGAGTTTGTTGAGCAGCACGGAAAATCAGTAAACATAGACAGCACACTCCTAGTTGTTAGCCAATCTGGAGAAACCGCCGACACCTTAGAAGCTGTTGAAAGCGCTCGGTTGCGCGCAGCAACAGTTCTGGGACTTACAAACGTAGTAGGCTCCACATTGACACGTGTTGCACGCGTTTATATCTGCCAACAGGCAGGTCCAGAAATTGGAGTTGCGGCAACAAAAACCTTCACGTGCCAACTTTCTGTGCTTTCCCAGCTTGCTGTAAGGCTAGCTAAGAAACGTGGCAAAATTTCTCACGTAGAAATTGAGGAAATTGAAGAAAAGCTAGAGCAGATACCTGAAATTGTTGAAAGCATCATCAAAACTCAAGAAGAGACTGTAAAAGCAATTGCGAAAAAGTATCGGGGCAAGCAGGCGTTCTTCTTTTTGGGGCGTGGAATCAGCTCTTCTGTTGCCCTTGAAGGAAAACTGAAACTCATGGAAATATCCTACATTCCTTCACTGGCTTATCCTGCAGGCGAAAGCAAACATGGACCAATCAGCTTAATTGAAGACGGTTTTCCAGTTGTTTTCGTTTGTCCAAGAGGTAACACTCACCGCAGTATCATTGGAAACATAATGGAAATGAAAGCTCGCGGAGCCGCAATAATTGCAATAATTGAGAAAGGCGACGAGGAAATAAAAGCGCTAGCTGACGACTACGTCGAAATTGATTCGGAGCTTCCTGAAATTCTAACTCCTATCCCCTTTTCTGTTCCGCTTCAACTGTTTGCATACTACATGGCCCTTGAACGCGACAACGACCCAGATAAACCCCGAAACCTAGCCAAATCCGTTACCGTAAAGTAGCCCGATTAAAACGGGCACCTTTTCTTGCTTTTTCTTTCAAAGAAAAGATACTAAAGCATCTTTCTGATTCTAACTTTCTAGTTATCAAACTGGAAAGAAACCCCGAAATGACTGATGATAAGAGTTTTGAGGTTCCGCAGCGGATTGTTTCTCTTTCTCCTAGTAACACCGAGATTCTTTTTGCTGTAGGAGCAGGAAACAGAGTTTTTGGTGTAACAGACGACTGCAACTACCCCGAAGAGCTTGAGACCCAATTGGAATCAGGAAAAACCAAAACTGTGGGCGGATACTGGAACACATCAGTTGACACAATTGCATCCTTAAACCCTGACTTGGTTCTTGCCTCTTCCCACGCTTGCACAATAAAAACGGATCACTGCAAAACTAACTGCAGCCGCAGATGTGAAGAAGCCATAAAAGTTGCTAAAAAACTGGAAAAATTAGGTTTTAATGTTTTAACTTTGTCTCCTCATAGCTTAGACGATGTTCTTGAACACATGCGGCTGGTTGGAAAAGTAACTGGAAACCTTGCAGAGTCTAGAGCACTGGTAAAAAATCTGAAACAACGAATTAACGCAGTAACAGCTAACCTGAACGGTGAGTCTGAAAAGCCAAAAGTCTACTTCGAAGTCTGGAACAGCCCTTACATCAGCGTGAACTCGAAAACTTGGATTGGCGACGTAATCCAGTTAGCTGGCGGAAAAAACGTGTTCGAGGACTCAGTTACTGAATGGCCAATCGTTCAGCCACAAGAAATCATTGGGCGAAACCCAGATGTGGTGGTGTTTCCAGTTATTCCTGATGTTCCACGATTTTGGGGAAGCTTTGAGACCGTCAAGACGAGAAATGGCTGGCAAAACGTAGCTGCTATACAAAAGGATCAGTTGTATGAGATTCCTCGTGACTGCATTTCTAGGCCTGGTCCTAGGCTTGTGGATGCGCTGGAGTTGCTGGTTGATATTATCAACAATTCTTGTTAGTTTTCGTTTTGTCGGAAAGTTTATTTAATGTTGGGATGGTTAATCCATCCTGATGAGGTGTGTTTGAAACTTGAAAGCAGCAGCACTATTTTCTGGCGGTAAAGACTCTTTGTATTCTGTTCAGCTTGTTGAGAAACAGGGAGTAGAAGTTAATCATCTTGTAAGTTTGATTCCAACTCTTCCTTGGCCTTCTCCCCATGCAGAAAACATTGAAGCATTAAAGAAAATTGCAAAATCTATGAACAAGCAGTTAACAATTGTTGACTGCAACGACAAAGAAGCCTTACCCGCGGCACTAAAAAGCCTTGACGTTGACGCGTTAATTGCAGGTGACATTGACGTGGAAGCGCATGTTACTGCTTTTGAGGGGTTATGCAAAGATGTTGGCATCAACTTGCTTGAGCCAATATGGAAACGAAACACCACTGAGCTTTTCCACGAAATCTTTGGTGTGGGATACAAAGCGTTGATTACTGGTGTAAGTCTAAAAGACATGGGTGAAGAGTGGCTGGGCTTTGTAATCAGCAAAGAGACTGGCGCTGAGTTCTTGTCAAAAATTGGAACTGTTGACCCGTTGGGTGAAAACGGCGAGTTTCACACCCTAGTTTTGGAGTGCCCGCTGTACTCTGATGCCTTTAAGGTGGCTTCTTCGGAGAAGAGGTCTGCTGAATGTATTTCGTACATCAAAGTGTCAATTGTTTAGGTTTGTCCAATCTCTGATTGGACTTTTCTGGCTTTTTTTGGGCTTATTTTTTTGTTGTTTTCGTAAATCTTATATAGTTGTATGGATGGTTAATCCATCCTATAGGGTGTAATAACCAATGGATAAAACTATCACATAT
>PIXS01000363.1 GCA_003096255.1 Candidatus Bathyarchaeum sp.
ACGGACCTTGGTTTAGGCTCTGGATTTGTATATGACACAAAAGGGCACATTGTAACTAACCATCACGTAATTCAAAGTGCAGAAACAATACAGGTAACCTTTCTGGATGGCAACATAACTTCAGCAGACATCGTAGGCACCGACATCTACAGCGACTTAGCAGTAATCAAAGTCGACCCAACAGCTACAACATTGCATCCTGTGGTTCTTGGAAAATCTTCTGAACTAACAGTTGGAGAACCAGTTGCAGCAATGGGAAACCCCTTTGGACTTAGCGACACTCTTACAGTGGGCATAGTTTCTTCGTTGGAAAGAACTCTAGACGGCGCTGGAGGATACGTAATCATTGACATAATCCAAATTGACGCAGCTGTAAACCCTGGAAACTCAGGGGGACCATTAGTCAACATTAAAGGTCAAGTTGTCGGCGTGAATACAGCAATCCAGTCTGAAACAGGCACATTCACGGGCATTGGTTTTGCAGTTCCGTCTGACACGATTAAACGTGAAATTGACGATTTAATAGAGTCTGGCGGCTACAGCCACCCATGGTTAGGAGTAACCGTTTTGGAGGTTAACATAGCCCTTGCAGATGCTATAGGTTTAGATAAGCCACAAGGAATTCTTGTAATTGACGTAACTTCTGAGAGCCCAGCGGAGTTAGCAGGGCTACGAGGCGGAAATCAGACATCTATAATTGATGGACTTGAGGTTCCCCTTGGCGGGGACATTATTACAGATATTGACGAAAACCCAGTAATAATTATGGATGATCTCGCAGTTTACCTAGAACGAAACAGTAGACCCGGAGATTCAGTAACATTGGGAATTATCCGAGACGGACAAACCATGGAACTAGAGGTTACGCTAGGAGAAAGACCATCAGCTTAAAACAGTGTTTGTTGTGGGCTTTTTTTGCCCATCAAGCATTGCGGGCATACACATTGAAAAGGAAGGTTTTTTGTTTCACAGAAATCAGCGTATTTGCAGTCTGTGCAGGGAAAGTCTTTGTTGCATATTGAACAGGTTTGCATAAACTGAATTTCATCATTTAGAATGCTAGAAATTGTGTCCATGGCTTCTTGGATTTTGTCAAAGCTAATTATTCTGAAAACGCCTTTGTTTCGGTCGTATTCTAGGCCTAATCTCATTAATCGTATAAATTGGTCGCGTTCAATTCGCGGAAGAACAAAACCTTTCTTGTTTAGAACTACCATTTTTCTTCAGTCCAACTACAAAGTGTCCATTTTAAGTATGAAATCCACTTCTTCAGTTTCTAACTTAAGCCAAGAAACCATTGGACTTGACTTTTGTTTTTTCAACATCACTTTAAGAAATGGAATAATGTCCGTTTTTGCCGTGTTCCGCGAAACATGACACCTAAGAGCAATTTTTGCGCAGATATTTTCCAGTTTTGTTCGTTTGCCTTTTGTCCAAAAGAGCTTCATGATTCTCATCGGAGGATAAATGAAGTCAAAAGGTTTGAAGGAATCGGGGGATACGGTTGTTGCTTGGGCAAGAAGGCTAAAGAAATACCGTAGCAGGTGCCAGTTGTCGGTTCCTACCCGTCCCCTATACATATCGGCTCGGGAAACAAGGTCAAAAGCGGTTGCTAAATCAGCTGAATCAGGATAACGCAGAGGAAGATTATCACTTACAGATAAAAGAAAGTCGTCGTAATTTACGTTTGAACTGTTAAGTACCATTGATGCTTCTTTAGATGATTGGGCTGAGAACACTCCTTTGAGGGTGTCATACATTCCGATGTCTTTGTTTCTGACTGTTAGAAAAGCAGTGTCTTCGAGTTTTAGGAACTGTTTGCCTTCTGCTATGCTCTGTAAGTCGTTTACTGCTGAGCGCATGTCACCTAAACTGTTCTGGGCGATTCGTTCAAGAGCTTCAAACTCTGGCTGGATGCCTTCTGCAACACAGATTTTTCGTAAAGTAGTAATTATCAAAGGTATCCGCAATTGATGAAAACGTATCATCTTGCAGACTTTTTTTAGTGGTCTGAGCTTTTTGTTGTCTGTGTCGTTAGCTGCCATCACTACAGGAATCAGAGACTCTTTAACAATGTTGATTATTGCTTTTATTCCACCTCTGTCCTGTTGACCAAAAACTCCGTCAACTTCGTCCATAAACAGAATGTTTCCTTTACGTTCAGTAACAAAAGTGTCCAAAGCAACAAAGGAGGTAGCGGGTTTTCCAATTTTGTTGATTGCCTTCTCGGTTCGGGCGTCACTGGCGTTCATTTCAATAATTGTAAAATTAAACTGGTTTGAGGCAGCGTTAACTAAAGCAGTTTTTCCTACACCTGCAGGGCCATAAAGCAAAACCGCCTTTTTCTTGCGTTTTTTGTGTTCTAGCCAGTTGATGAACTCAGTTTTTGCGAGTTCGTTGCCTACAACGTCTGAAATCTTTTTTGGGCGATATTTCTCAACCCATAAAAGATTAGCCTTCAATCACGTTCCCCTTTTTACTTTCCAAACTTTGAGAACTGAGCCAACAACGCACTCAGTTGAATGTCGCTGTTCGCACCCTGTGTCAAACGGTAATCATATTCTCCGATGATGTTAGTTAAGTCAGCTTTTTGGCTATCAGAAAGATGCGGAACTTTAATGAGCTCTCGTTGCATTTGACGAACAATTTCTGAACCCGAAAAACCAAACTGGCCTATCAGGTCATACATCATTTTTCGTGCTTCTTGGAAGTTGCCGCTGAGTGCTTTGTTTATCATCATCTGCACTTGTCTTGGGCTTGCTTCACCAAACACTTGAAGAACTGTTTGCTCATCAATAACGTCCTTCTGGTAAGCGGCAGTTGTCTGCAACGCGTTAATTGCGTGTCTTAGGTCGCCTTCGGAGTATTCTACAATTCGTTCTGCTGCTGCATCTAACAATTTTAGGTCTTCTTTTTCTGCAATTTTTTTCAGATGCTTGACCATTGCGGTTTTGTCTAGTTTTGAGAAACGAAATATTGCACATCGGCTTTGAATAGGTTCAATAATTTTGTTGGAGTAGTTGCAGATTAAGATGAATCTGCTGGTTCGGGAACTGGTTTCCATTATTCTTCTGAGGGCCGTTTGTGCGGGACCTGTCATCTGGTCGCTTTCGTCTAAGATTATGAGAGAAAACGGTGCGTCGCCAAAACCTGTTCTTCCATAGCGGGAGAAGTCTTTGATTCGGTCTCTTACTGTGTTGATTCCTCTTTCATCAGAGGCGTTAAGTTCTAGGGTGAAGGATTTCCAGTTTTCTCCGAACAACTCACGGGCGATACACAGGGCAGCGGTTGTTTTTCCTGTTCCTGGTATTCCCGCTAAAAGTAGATGTGGCATTGAACGTGGATTCTTTAGAAAAGCTTTCAGGCTCTCCACAACATGCTTTAGATCCACAATGTCGTCAAGTGTTTTTGGTCGATACTTTTCAACCCACATGGTTTCCTCATTAGCTGTCATAACAAATGCTCCAGTAACCGTGTGACAAGTAACGTGTTAGGTTTTACTAAAGTGTTTTTCGATGAACTGTTGTGGTGGCACTATTTGCTTATAACAAAAAAAACCTCCACGGTC
>PIXS01000364.1 GCA_003096255.1 Candidatus Bathyarchaeum sp.
AGTGTTTACCTTCTGGTAAATCCTGCAACATCTCTATCTGCATATAATTTTGACGACCACAGAAGGAATCTTTGTCCATTTGGTATATTCCAAAAATCATTTCAGGTAATGAAAGACTTTCAGGAGGGTGAATTATCGCCCATGCTACATGTCCAAAAAATCTCATAGTTTTGGAATCTTGCTCTTTTTCCTCAGCTACAAGTTGCTTTTCTTTTTTGATTTTGTCTAATACGTCTTTCCTAGTAATTGTTCTACTATGTGGGTATTTTACATTAGTTACAGCAGCTCTTCTCTCTAGTATGGAAGTGTGAACAATGGGTGTTTCTGTTGTCGATGAAGGCCTTGTTATTGATCTTAATCCTTGTGAAGGGGGAGTGTGAGTTTTTTTCCACATATTATGTAACAGGTTTCTTGTTTTCTGAATATACTCTGAATCGCTAGTGTAGAAGGTATTATCAAAAAACGACTGTGTATCAGCCTTGTTTTCTTGTGTAAAATGACGTTTAAACTGGAAAAGATGCTGTCCATCAACTATTGAAGTTTCAAAATAGCCTGCAGGAATGTGTCTAACTTCAGCGAACTTCAACAACTGCTGTGTGGCTTCCAAGTTTTCATTTACAATCGGAGCCATTATTCGAATTGTAACGTCTTTGTCAGTCCAATTTTCAAGTTGTTCTCTATTCTTTGATAGTTCAATTAGTCCTTTAGAAGATGTGATTAACAGGACATCTTCTTTAACGGAGTTCAAAACTTTGTGATAGTATTCTTGTGCAGATTTTGGACTTTTGATTAATCGAGTTTTAGGTGAAATCTTTCCAGTTTCAATCTCGGCTATCAAATGTTTAATTTTTACTGAATCTTGCCATAATTCCTCAAACACACCAAGAAATGATTGAATTATGGATTTACAGTTGGTAACTAAACAAGTTACATTTTTGTCTAATGGTGATTGATTACCACCTTCGGAAATGAACAACAGTATCTCTTCTTCATCTCGAATTAGCATTCTGGAAAATTTGGGAAAACCTAAGCTAGGATTTCTTGCTCGTATATTCACGAAGGGTTTCAATCTTAAATGCAAATGCTTCAACGTTTCCGAGTTTTGGCTTGATAGTTGGGTTAAAATTCTAACTTGAATTTGCGACCTATCTTGTCCATGCAATATGGAATCGAAAACTCCGTAATGTTCTACTCCAAATAAATCAAACACAGGTAACGCCAAAGAAAAAGATCTCTTGGCTTCAGAAATCATCTGGGATATTTTATTGAAGATTTTCTTTTTTCCTTCAATTACAGACAATTTTTCTATTGGAGAGACTAATTTAGCTGGCTTGATTTTCTTCCAGTCAGAAAGTAATTGCTCTTTTGTCTGCTCTATGTAGCTGACTTCCTCTTTCTTTGATTTAATAAAAGAATCTATCACTCCTTTGAGAGGAACTGCAATGAACCTCTTTGGACGTTCCAGAGTTGCTTCAATAAATGATTTCCTTTCTAAACCTTTCAGGATTCGATACACTTGACCTCTATGCATTTTGAAGTGTTTTGTAATATCGGTGCCTTTTTGTGGTCCTTTTTTACTAAGAAAAATATAAATCTCAATTTCTCTTTCAGATAACCCGATTTTCTTCAAGACGTCTCTGACTTGTTTTGTCAAATGTATCACGTTTAAGATTTGGTGTACCCGCTGTACACCATCTGTTAATCAATTTGTCACCTATTTAGAATTTATTGATTGGCAATACAGCCCAATCGAGCACATCAGGGGGAGGTGAAAAAATGAAAAAGAAAATGTTAGGTGTATTCACCTGTTTGCTAGTTGTAGCTATGCTGGCAACTCCGCTGGTGGCTAGTGCTAAACCCGCAATTAAACCTGTTACGTTTAGAGTTGAAGCGTGGCCTGCAGGTCCAGATGGCGATTGGAGCAAATACAAGCTTATCCTTGCCGGAGAGAGCGGAAACTTGAAATTATTACAATTACCCCTTGAGGGAGAACCCCCACTACTTGACTTTGTTCCTGACCCTGCAGATGTGAATGCTTTCCCCGATTGCTTTGCTTTTCTAGGATTTGGTGGAGTTCGATTCATGATTGATGGGGCTAACCTCTTAGGTGAAGGCAGAGTTGAAAAGATGCTAATCCAAACCACACAATTTGCTGATGGGAGCTATCGGGCTACTGAAAAATGGACTTTCAAGTTTTATGATACCGAACAGAGCACATTAGAACTTTCAATAGTAACTAAGAACGGTGAAGGAAAATGTGTTGGCACTCGTGGCACAGGATATTTCGAAGGAGCCCAGTTCAAAGGCGCATTTACTGAAAACCTCAATTGGTACGTACTCCCCGTAGAGCTTGGAGGCGGCGACGCGGCTTTCAGTGTTATAGAGGGTACAGGCGAATTAATGCTGAAATAGACGATGTTGAAGCAAGAAACAAGTACAGTTCAACACCCAAAATTTTCTCTTTTTCATTTTCAATAATATTTGGAGACGAAGTAAGTTGAGTTTAGAACGAGTAATTAAAGCTCTAGAAAGGCTAGGATTGACAAGAATAGAAGCTGAAGTTTATGTTTTTACGGCTAAGAATGGCTCTCAAACTATTCTGGAACTGTGTGAGACATTAAATTATTCAAAGAGACAAGTCAATGCTACTTTAAAGACATTGATTGAAGAAGCCCTAATCACCAAAAAAGGCAACAACTATCATGCAATACCCTTTGAAAAAGCCTTGGAACTGTTGATAGAACGAGAGAAACAGGAAGCCCAGTTTGTGCAAGAGAGAAAAGAAGAACTTCTTGCCAATTGGTCAAAAGAAAAGTAATTCTGTCAATGAGGGAATGGGCACATACGCCCAAACGTAAAGTGCAAGAACCAGAATTAGAACAGTAATTATGACAAGAATGATGTCTGCCCGTTTCAGGTTAAGCTTGTAGAGGTTTGTTCGTTTGTCGCTGGCGCCCCAAGCCCGAGACTCCATGGCTTCTGCCAGCTCTAGGCTTCTTCGGATGGCATTAACAATCAGGGGAATAAGAATTGGAATATAGTTTCTTATTCGTTTAAGGAGATTTCCGCTCTCCAGCTCCAGTCCTCTGGCTTTCTGGGCATCCATAATTGTTTGCGCCTCATCTGCCAACACGGGCACAAAACGGACTGCGGTAGTAAAAGCGAAACAGAATTCGTAGGGGACGTGACTTTGCTGCAGCGCCAGACCCAGATGGTCGGGTGACGTTGTTAGAAAGAACACTGAAAATGATGCGATTAGAACAATGAAACGTAAGGTCATGGCTGCTGCCCGCTCAAAAAGCGCAAAATACTCCATAGGAGTGTCGATTGGTCCAGTTATATTTGGAATGTCGGATGAGGGATAAAAGAATGCGATGATGAAGTTGGTTGCGAAGATGATTATTGCAAAGAATGCTGCGCCTCTTAGGGAACGTAGCCATTGTCTGTTGACTCGTGCCAAGAAAACTAGGGGCAAGGGTAGGAAGAACAGGACAGTAAGAGCCAGGAACTGGAAGAACATGATGGCCATTGCAAACAGGACGCAGACAAAAAAGAATTTGACTCTTGGGTCTAACGAATGAACAACAGAATAGACTTTTCTGAACTTGAAGCCTTCAAAGACGCTCATTTTCTTTTCCTCAGGCGTTCTAACAGAATTTTGGTGGCTTCATGAACGTCAATAACATCTGTTGGCAACCCTAAATCAGCCAGCCCCAAGAAAATCTGTGTTATCTGAGGAGGCACAATCGAAGCCTGCGCCACCAACTCAGGGTTCGTTAACACTTCCTCTGCTATTCCCTCAACCAAAATTTTTCCTTGCCTCATCAATATGACGCGAGGATTACATTCAGCCACAAACTCTATATCATGAGTGACAACAACCACAGTCTTCTTCTGGGCATTCAACTGAAGAATAAACTGCTGAAGCTTCTCCTTCTGTTGATGATCCTGACCAATGGTTGGCTCGTCCATAACGATTACTTTAGGGTCCCAAGCAAGGATCGAAGCCAAAGCTACACGTTTTCTTTCTCCGCCACTAAGCATGAAAGGGGACGTTTCCCGATACTGAGCAATGTCTAGAAGATTTAGAGCCCAATCAACCTGCTTTGTTATGACTTCTTCTTCAAAACCAAAATTTTTGAGGGCAAAGGCGATTTCTTCCTCTACGGACTCGCTGAATAGTTGATGGTCAGGGTTTTGGAAAACGAAACCAACGTTTCTGGCAAGTTTAGCAACACTTACATTGCGGGTGCTTACGCCATCAACTAGAACCTCGCCCTTGGTTGGCTTCAAAAGCCCGTTAAAGTGCTTAACTAATGTGGTTTTTCCTGCCCCGTTCTGTCCCATGACAGCCAAAAATTCTCCATCCTCGACTGTTAGGTCGATTCCCTTTAGGGCTTCGAGACCTGTTGGGTACGTGAAATGTAAATCTTTGACTTCAATCATGCTTCAGCATCTCCCGCAGAAGGTTCACAGTTTCTTCGGTGGTCACGGGAACAGTTTTCAGGTTTATTCCCCGCTTTTTGAGGTGCTGATACAATTTTGTTGCCTTTGGGATGCCGACGCCAATAAGACGGGCTTCCTCGGAGGTGAAGATTTCTCGGGGAGTGCCAATCAAGGCGACTGAGCCTTTGTTCATGACTATTACTTTGTTGGCGTATTTTGCGGCTAGGTCCAGCCGATGCTCAACAAGGATGATGGTGATGCCCAGTTTCTTGTTCAATTCGTTGATTACTTCGAATATTTTTTCGGCTCCTGCAGGGTCAAGAAATGAGGTGGGTTCATCCAGTATCATTATGTCGGGCTGCATGGACAGCACAGAGGCGATGGCTACCCGCTGCTGTTGTCCTCCAGAGAGTTCATGGGGAGGTCTTTCATTGAGTTCGGATATTCCTGCCATTTGTAGTGCCCAGTCAACCCGTTTTCTCATTTCGTCTCTGGGCATGGCAGAGTTTTCTAGACCAAAGGCTACATCCTTCTCTACTGACAGGGCAAAAAGCTGGTTTTCGGGGTTCTGAAAAACTAGGCCTACGTGGCGGGCGAGTTCGTGTATTTTGTGGTCGGCTACTTTGAGACCTGCAACTGTGATTGTTCCTTCTAGGGTTCCGTTGTAGAAGTGGGGTACGAGACCGTTGAAGGTTCGGCAGAGGGTTGTTTTTCCGCAGCCGCTTGGACCTGTAAGGATAACGAAGTCGCCTTTGTCGATTTTTATGGACACGTCTTTGATGGATGGCTTTGTTGCGCCCGGATAAGTGTATGTTAGGTCTTTGGTCTCTATTACAGCCAAGGTTTTACTCGCCAACGTATTGCAACTTTTCAAATCATTTAAGAGTAGCTACTCAAAAAAGGGTTATTTTAACATCTCTTTGAACAGTTTTTTACAAAACTTCAAACAAGCATCCACATCTCCAGCCCCATTTGCCCCAGCAGAAAGAGAGTGCCCTCCGCCCATTCCACCAAGAAAATCGCCTAAAGGCTTCGCCAAATCACGCCCCATATGGACTCCAGTCTCAGCAAAAAAGTCACGGGAAGCTCTGAAGCTGACTTGGAGTTTGTTCTGTTTTTTTCCAGCAACCACAGCAACGTGGGCACCCAAAGCGATGAGCCCTCGGCAGGCTGAAGCTTGGTATGCGCTGACGTGAGATAGAGCGATCAGCCAACCCTTCACCTTTAGGAGTTTGATTCTTTCAGCAGCCTTTAGTCGTGCTAAACGTTCGGAAGGTTCCATAGGTAACGAAAGAACGGCGATGGTTTCTTGGGCGTTTACTCCAGAGTCTACAAGCTCAGCCACAACTTTAAGGGTGTCAGAAGTGGCTATGATGAAATGTCTTGTGTCAAAGGAGATTCCAAGAAACAGGGCTTTTGCCTCATCCAAAGACGGTTTAACCTCTGCCTCCTTGAATAGCCGATACACGAGTTCGCAGGTAGACGAAACAGTCTCATCGGACACAGAAAGAGTTGCCCGTTCCTCGGTTTCGGGATGGCTTGCATGATGGTCAATCACAACCATTGGCTGAGTAACAACGATTCTTGTGCTCCATTCATCTAGCTGCTGAATGGTGTTTGTGTCCAATAAAACGAGTAGGTCAGCTGCTTCTATACGAGGCTGCTCCGTAAGCTCGATGGGTAGAGCATTCATAATTGCTTTTGATAGTTTACTAGGTCCCGCTGCCGCTGCAATCTCTGTCTCTAGGTTGGGTCTTAGGCGCTGTAGTAGCCCTTTGAAGGCGTAGGCGGCTCCTATGGCATCGGGGTCAGCATTGTGGTGGCATAAGAGAACAGCTAGTTTAGCGTCCAGCTTGTCGATTAGTGCGACTATTTCTTGGATTTGCATCCGAGTTCCCTCAGGTATTCTTCAATGTGAGCGAAGGCTCGCTTTGTTGCTTCTTTTGTTAGAGCATCGACATCGAAGTCATTCATGAGGGGGGATAAAACAACTGAAACATCAACGTTGACTGTTACGGGTTTTGTTCCTTCAGCGTCAACGGACACGTCAAGGGTAACTATTCTGCTTGTAGAAATTTGGGATAGAATGTACTCTCTGGCAGCCCCTTCTGCTCCTTCACAAAGCTCTGCAACTTGCTCAATGGTGAGCTCAGGGATGCCTATGTCTTCCAAGCGGTGTTCATCCTAAGGGGGAACCTGAAACTGGGCGCAGGTCCTGCTGCAGCTTTTCCTGTAGCTCCTTGGCTTGGGTTCGAAGACGCTCTTCCTGCTTGGCTAGGACGTCAACCCTCATTTTCACGAGGTCTTTACGTTCAGTTAACTCTGTTGAAACCTTGGCTTTCTCTGCCTTAACAAGAAGGGCACCAATTGACTTGTAAACTACAGCGTCGTCAGCCAGTTTCTCTAGCTCCTTTACGGCATTTTCTGTTTCAGTTAGTTGCAGGGTTAGCTGCTGTTTCTGAGCCATAACTCCTTGCAGGTTCTGCTGTAATTGCTGTAGCCTGAGTAAACGTTGCTGAATTTGTGGTGGAAGTTGGGAAATATCTTCGCTCATCTTATACTCCTCAAACAATTCTCTGGATTCTTCCAGCTTAAAAATACTTGGTTTATATTAAGGGTTCTGCAATGAGACATGAATCTGAGAGGTGGCGCCTAAGGTGCCACATCATTCAGGGAAAATCCACATGAAGGGTTCAAACAAGTTGATTTCTGTCAGTTGGTCTTCAGGTATTATGCTGTTATAGAGAAATCCATCTCCGAACTTCTCCAACTGAACTTCCGCAACAACCTCAGGCTCTGATAGAACAGTAACATCACTGGAACCATCCTTCAACGTAACCAGCCCCAATCTGCTGACGCGCACGAAAACCGTTCCAGGCTCTCCAAAATTTGGAACACAAGTGGTTTTGTCGCCCACAAAAAACAGCAACGCTGACAGATTAACGGGCCAACATCCAGAGGCACCAGGTGACACTTCACCGTATTTGGCAAATTGATCAAAGTTCAAGCTCATGCCTTGCTTTAGTGTGGATGCAGAATGGTTAAACATGATCCCCTGGGCTTTTGTCAATTTTCCTATTGTCCCCTCATCTGAGTAGACCTCAATCTGATGAACCTCGTATACAGCGTCACAAGGAGCAATCTCGGAAAGCAATGTGTAATTAAGCACAACTTTGAAGACAGGTCCACCCTCAGAGAAGCCATCAGCATTTCGGCTTTCAGCATAGCCATATGTTACGTCAACTCCAAACAGCTGCTCCGGACCAGTCGCTACA
>PIXS01000365.1 GCA_003096255.1 Candidatus Bathyarchaeum sp.
AGCAAAGCCGTCCAGTATGACAGGTCTGCAGTTTCAAACATGGCTCTTGCCAGTCTGATTGCAGGTATGGCTTTCGGGAACTCGGGCACAGCCTTGTGTCATGCTCTCACTTACCCCCTATCTAATATGGGAATTCCTCATGGGGAAGCGGTTGCGATTATGTTGCCTCTTGCCCTAGAGTTCAACGATTTTGATGCAGAGTTGGTGCAAGAAATCAGGACCATAATACGGGATGTCAGTTTGCCTGAAAGTTTCGAAGGCAACGTTGAGGAGATGGCAAACATTGTTATTGAGGATACACGGCACCTGTCAAACAATCCAAAACCTGTAACCCTCGAGGATATTGTTGGGATTTACCAGAAAGCCGTAGGGAGAGTTTAAAGACGCAGGCAATGATTCTGAACTCTGGACTTGGAACAAGACTCTATCCAATGACAAAAAGCAAGCCCAAAGCATTGCTGGAAATAGGAGACAAGACGTTGCTTGGGCATCAGCTAGACAGTTTGACGGACTGCGGAATCAACAACATAATAATGACCACAGGTCCTTTTGAAGAAAAAATAAAACATTACCTAAAAACAGCTTACCCCGACGTCAACGTCACATACGTGAAGAATCCCCAATATCTAACCACTAATTACATCTATTCAATGTGGCTAACAAAAAATCTGATCACCGATAACATTATCCTGTTTCATGGCGACCTATTTTTTGACAAGCTGTTGCTGAAGCGGTTGGTTGACAGCAAAGACGTGAACTGTGTTCTAGTCAACAGGAAAATAGAGCCACCAGAAAAAGATTTCAAGGCAGTTATTGAGAACAGCCACGTAACAAAGATTGGTGTGGGCTTCTTTGGGGCAAACGCCTTCTTCTGTGCTCCCTTATACAAGTTTTCAAAAGCCGATTTCATGTCTTGGATGAACCAGATTGGAAGGTTTGTTGAGAGGGGCGAGTTGACTGTTTATGCCGAAAATGCCTTCAACGAAATCTCAGACCAAGTCATTCTTAGACCCATATATTTTGATAAGGAAATCTGCCTAGAAGTAGACACTAAAGAAGATTTAGACACAGCAAACGTTCTATTCGAGAGCTCCAAAATGCATGAACTCTGAAGCCTGCTTAATCCCTGTTCCCTTCCTTCTAGCTGCACTTGTGATATGAAATAACAGATTGCAGTCTCAAGTAAGGATAAACAACAAAGGCTTCAGGACAATGCTTCTTCACTGCAATTTGTAAACCCCTGACTGGACTAAAGGCCAAAATGTACAAACTCTTGGAGAACTTCGTGTTGTCTCTCACATACCTACAGGTTGATAGGTCAAACTTGATTTTTTTGGCGTAACCTCTAATTGAATCTTTCAGATGGTCTGAAACAATATCCCTGTCCACAATCCACTTGTAGCCGTTCTTTCTGATTCTCTCTTGAACAGGCTTATTTGGGCTCATCGGATATCTTTTAGAGCTGAAACCGCCTGTGCTCTTCAGAATCTTTGTTCTGTACACCGTGTTATCCAACGATGAGTAAGGCAAAGGTCTTACCAGAAAGTACTCTTCAATCTTTTTGATTGTTGGATTCACACAGACCCTGACTCCCTGTGCAACAGCAACTTCTGGGTCATCAAAGTGGCTGATCATCTTAGTGAACCAATCAGGATGCAAAACAATGTCATGTTCAAAAGAAGCAAACAAATCCGTTTCCACGAGACCCAGCGCTTGGTTTGCTTGGTATGAAATTCCTGTTTTTTCTGCTTTATGGAATTCCCAGTTGAATTTTTTTGCTATTTCTTCGGTTTTGTCTGTGCTGTGTCCGTCAACAATGATTTTTTTGTTAACAGCCTCTTTAGGGATGACACGATCAATGCTCTTCAAACAAGGAACTAGTGTCTTCTGCGAATTTTTTGTCCACATCACCAAATCCATTTTCATAGCAACCAAGCCCTTTTGTCTACACTTCCCTTCCGTCTTTATTGCTCGCCAATCCTCAAAATACTTTTCCTAGTTCCTGTTCCTCTTTGTTGAAAGAAGAAAACAAACAATCTGGTAATTAAAAGAGGTTGTTCATGAAGTATAATTTTTTAATAACTTCTTCAGCATAACAAAAGGGCTAACACATGAACAAAGAACTAGCGGTTGAAAGCTTAAGCGCCGTAAAAGAGGTCTTTGACAGGAAAGATGTTAGTTTTTGGCTTGACCACGGAACACTCCTTGGCGCAGTTAGGTCAGGCGAAATACTCCACTGGGACAGTGATGTTGATTTAGGAGCATGGTACAAAAGCCCATTCCATTTCACTACAACTTTTGACGAATTCAAAAAACTGGGCTTCAATGTGGTTCTGAACCCAGAGCAAGGTGTTGTGACCATGTGGAAGGGCGATTGCAACATAAACCTCACTTTATATCGAAGAAGAGGCAGCTATGCTTGGACAACTTGGATACCTGAAAGAAAAAGCAAACTTAGACGAATACTACAGCGCGGTATGAACATTTCCAACTTACGGACATATGCAATGAAAGAAAATGTTGCTACAGGAAAAAGCAAACATTTCCTATCAATGCTTCCGTCAGCCTTGAAGCAGCAGCTGACAGACGTCTCGTGGATAGCTCTGCACTCCTTTGGTTACATGGTTCCTGTGGTAATTCCAGCCCATTACTTTGAGAACTTGTCAACCATCAATTTTTATGGAATGCAGTTCCGTGTTCCATCTGACGTCGAGAAATACCTAGAGTATAGGTATGGTGCTGATTGGAGAACTCCGAACAAAAACTGGGTATACTACAGGGACGACGGGGCAGTAAACCGAAACTGGGATACACGCGATTTTGGAACCTGAAATCTTCTGTTCGTTACGATTGGCTGATGTTCACAAAAATTTGACTCAGCACTACTAAACTGGTTTCTTACTGTTTTAGCGGATGACTTCCCGTTTCTTCCATCGCAGATTCTTGCTTCGGCATTTTCTGCATTTCGTGGCGGCTTCAGAGTTTCGTACTCCACATTCTCTGCAGATTTTCATGTAGAGCCTGTGCTTCTGAGCAAGGGTCTTCTTGAATGGATCCATTATAGGCAAATCGGTATTCTCCGTTAGATGTAGTTACGATTCAAATCATCTCTGACCTAAATATGTTTTCCCCTGCTGAAGGGTCTCAGGCATGTTTCTGTGCTTTCTGGTGGTCTGTGGGGGCAGTTGTTCCATAATTGTGTACGTGATTGCTTGCATAGACTTACCACAATGTATTTATTCGGCTAGCAAAAAGCTTAGAAAGTTCACTAAAGAAAAAACTAAGGAGCGAGGCGGTGCAAATGGCAGAAAACAACTCTGTGTTGATTGGGAAGAAGCCAGTAATGAACTATGTGCTGGCATGCCTATCTCTATTCCATGGCGGAGCAGGCGAAATCTTCGTTAAGGCTAGAGGCAGAGCAATCAGCAGAGCGGTCGATGTTGTGGAAGTAACCCGACGTCGTTTCATGCCAGACCTTAAAGTCAAGAACATCGGAATAGGCACGGACACGTTGGCTCCCTTCGAGGAAAATGGTGCGCCATCTAACGTCAGCACCATCGAAATAACCTTAACGAAATAGCCAAAAACACGCAACTTTAAAAGGCTCCGCCGCCACCTCATTTAATTCAGGGAGGACAAAAGACGAGTGAAAACGGCACTATGCAATTTCTGCCTGAAAAGCGGAATATTGTGCTCGAAATGTCAAGGAAAACTGAAGTCGGGTAAGGTAAGTGAGGTAGACTTCACTATAGCCCGTTTACTGCTGTCTCTGGAAGAGCAGTATCCTACTCTTCAGGATATTACTTTCCACAAGGCTGTGGAAGCGGAGAAGATTCTCGCCATTCTTGTCAATAAAGGTGATGTGCCTCGTCTTTTGAGTCACGGCGGAAAAATTGTTAAAGCCCTTGGCGAGAAGACTGGAAAAACTATTCGTATTCTGGAGCATGGCGTAACTGAACGCAAGTTCTTGGAGGATCTTTTTGTTCCTTTGAGTATTCTGACGATAAACAAAATTTGGTTGCCTGACGGAACCACTGAAACAAGAGTTATTCTGAGGCTTGGAAGACGAAAACGTATTCCTAACGTAACTGCTTCAAAAGAAATTGCCCAAAAACTGCGGGGAATGACCCTCCGAGTAGAATCCGCTCATTGACGCTGGGTTTTCAATGAAAGTTGACAAAATGGGTGACTGGCGAAGAACCCACTACTCAGCAGACATAAATCCTGAACTCGACGGACAAGAAGTTGTAGTTTTTGGCTGGGTTCAAGAAATCAGAGACCTAGGCGGCTTACGTTTTCTAATATTACAGGACAAAGCTGGACAACTGCAGATAACAATCCACAGACACAAAGTCGCAAAGGAAGTCGTGGAAAAAGCTGAGACCCTGCAGAAACAATATAGCGTTGGCATCAAAGGAACCGTCAAAAAGATGCCAAAAGCTCCGAACGGCGCAGAAATAATCCCCAACGAAATGCGGATATTCAGCATGTCACAGCAGCCCCTGCCCCTCGACATAACAGGAAGAACCAAAGCAGAAATTGACGTAAGACTAGATGCCCGTACACTGGATTTAAGGCGAGAAGAAAACCAAGCAATCTTCAGAGTTCAACACGCCGCACTTCAGGCTGCCCGAAATTATCTGTCAGAAAAAGGCTTCATGGAAGTTTTCACGCCACGAATAATTGTGTCAGCTACTGAGGGCGGATCTGCCCTGTTTCCTGTAGTATACTTTACGCGGGAGGCGTTTCTGGCTCAAAGTCCCCAGCTTTACAAGGAGCAGCTGGCTCTGGATTTCGAGAAGGTCTTCGAGATTGGACCCTTCTTCAGGGCTGAGGAGTCGCATACTCGCCGTCACCTGAGCGAGTTTATTTCTGTTGACATCGAGCAGGCCTTCGCAAACGCGGAAGATGTCATGAATGTTCTTGAGGAACTCATCTATCATGTCTGCAAGTATGTAGCGGAGAACTGTGAACGGGAACTGAAGCTTCTGAACCACACCATTGAGGTGCCAGAGGTTCCGTTTAAGCGTCTGACTTACCGTGAGGTTTTGGAGAACATGATTCACTACGTTTGTAAGTATGTGGCAGAAAACTGTAAACAGGAACTTGCGCTCTTAGAGCATGAACTTGAAGTTC
>PIXS01000366.1 GCA_003096255.1 Candidatus Bathyarchaeum sp.
AAAAATACACAAAACCAAAAAAATGGGGCTTTGGGAGGTGGCTCACTCCCGTCGTCTTTTGCTGTTTTATTCGTATCTTAGTGCGTCTACTGGCTTTAGTTTTGATGCTCTCCATGCGGGGTAGATTGCGAAGACTACGCTGACTGCGATGCCAAAGCCGAAAGCGCCGAGCAGAACTGTCGGAGTCAAGACTGGTGTTATGGTGAATCCTCCTGATGCTGCAGCTCGTCCTGTTGCCGCCGAGAATCCTCCTCCAGTGAACACTGTTGCAGCCACGCTTGCCAAGACCCAGCCTAAGCCGATGCCAAACACTGCGCCCAGCAAACCAACTATCATTGCTTCACAGATGAATATGGCAAGCACTGTTCGGCTCTTCATTCCTAACGCTTTGAGTATGCCAATCTCTCGGGTGCGCTCCATCAAAGAAACAATCATGATGTTCATTATTCCGACCCCAGCCTCCAGAAGCGAAATCGCCGCGATTCCAGCCAAGAACAGCTCTATCGTAGAGAAGATGCTTGAGACGATGCTTAGCACAGCCGTTGAAGACGTGACTGAAACTTGACCACCAAAAGCGTCCTCTATCGCTTCTGAAACAGCCTCGATTGTTGCATCATCCTCGTTCGCTAACTTAACAATTATCCGTTTTGCTTCATCTGTTCCAAAGAAACTCTGGGCTTGACCAATCGGAACATAAACCGCATAGTCTGAAGGTCCAGTTAAACCAAAGCCGCCAATCTCTTCGAGAACAGCAGTAACAGTAACTGGGTACGTTTCATTTGTGGGTGGTCGAACAGTGGTGTTAGTCCAGACTAGGTCAACACTGTCATTCACGTTACACAAAACTGTCCCGTTTTCCCATGGGTCACTAACCCGCTTTCCAACCACAGCAGCGCCATTGTCTGGGTTAGACACTATTTCTCCGGTTTCCGCCACAAATGTGCTGCCGTAAATCTCTGAGTAAACCGCGAAATCTACGCCCACCACATAGGCAGCCACAGTTTTGTCTCCAGACTGGACATAACATACCTCTTGAATAACCGCCGCTGAAGTAACAACATCCCCAATTTCGTTAATTATCTGCGTGTCATTTACCATCAAACTGAAATCTGAACCTGACCCGCCAATACCGCCTCCAGCACCCGAAAAGATGCCGCCTCCACTTCCAGGCGAAACAATCAACGTGTCAGTAGCAAACCCTGACTGCAGCTGATCAGTTATAGTAACTTGAAGACCCTGACTAATCGCAAGCAAAGCAACTATAGCCGCAATACCAATGACTACACCCAAAGTGGTTAAGCCTGCGCGAAGCTTCCGCAGCCGTATTGCACCAAAAGCATAACCGAAAATGTCTCCTACTTTCATTGTTGATCAATCTCCTTGATTATTGTGCCATCAAGCATCTTCACGATCTTTTTTGCCTGCGTCGCCAACTGCTGATCATGCGTAATCATAATGATGGTCACTCCCTTGTCCTTGTTCAGCTGCTTGATTAAACCCACAATCTCCTTCGCGGTTTTCGAGTCAATGTTTCCCGTAGGCTCATCCATCAACAAAAACCTGGGATTATTCGCCAAAGCCCTGGCAATCGCAACACGCTGACGCTCACCGCCACTAAGCTCAGAAGGCTTATGATTCATCCGCTCCTTCAAACCCACAGTCTCAAGAAGCTCCTCAGCGCGCTTCCTTCTCTCAGCCTTGCCCTGACCCGCAATAGACAAAGTCAACTCAACATTTCCTATCGCAGAAAGCCGCGGAATAAGGTTGAAAAACTGGAAAACAAAACCGATGCCCTGCCGCAGTTCAGTCAAACTGTTATCGTTCAAGGTAGAAACGTCAACGCCATTTATCAAAACTTTTCCCTCAGTTGGCTTATCCAATGCGCCAATCATGTTCAACAACGTGGACTTGCCGCTTCCAGAAGGACCCAGAATCGCAAGAAAATCGCCCTTCTCAACCTTCAAGTTTACTCCCTGCAGCGCATTCACGGGAACTTTTCCAAGCATGTACGTTTTTCGCAGGTTTGTAGTTTCAACAACAGGTGTCGCCAAATCTATACGCTCCTCTCAATTTTTTTACTTAATTCCTCAATTTTTTCTGAAACGTCATTCAAGACTTCTTCAACTTCCTTTAACGCTTGATTTGTCAAATTTTCCTTCAAAGCCACCCGCAGACCAAACAGGGCAGTAAAAAACCGTTTAACAGGCTCTTGAAGTTCCTGCAGTCCATCAGTATTAAGACCCATCCTCAAAAGGAACAATGGTCCCATGCCGTCCATCTTTTTCTGCAACTTATCCTCAAAGTTTGCGTGCTCTTCAAAGAATTTAGCGCCCTTTTCGGTAAGCATGTAACGTTTAACTCCAGTTACTTCCCGAGGCAACTCTTCGGCATAACCGTTCTCTCGAAGCCAAGTTAGAAGCGGATAAACAGAACCAGGACTAGGCTTCCACTGCCCACCAGTCTGTTTCTTAACATCCTCCATTATCTCCGAACCAGACATGGGCTTCTCTTTCAAAAGTTTGAACACATAAAACCTCAGCAGCCCCTTAGGAACACTCGCAGTGTGCCTTAACCATTGCCGTAAAGGGCGAGTTGAAAGCTGTTCCTCAATTTTCTTTAACCGTTCCTCTGAAAGGTAGTATTTGCCATCCACCTTTACAAAAACGCCTAACAGCCGCGGGGAACTCTTCAAGAAAGTTTTAAACTTGGGTGAAAGCCCCAACTTCTCAATAGTCATCGCCTTCTCTGGGCTTACTGCTTTATGCTGACGGAACTTTTCGATTTCCGTAAACAAGATTTCTTTGATTTCAGCAAAAGGACCAAGCATAACATCACAGGCGATATCAGGTGTGATATCACCTATGATATATAAACGTTGCTTACGTAAACATACAATGCCGGTTCATTCAAATCAAAACATAACACGGGTTCGGGAAAAACGGCGAATTGTAAGGAAAGAGGGAAAGAACTAACATGATGATAGTTCTTGTTTTGAGCTAATTACTGTTTGTTGGGGGATATCAGAGTTTGTACAAGACCGTTAATTTCGCCGTTTGCCTGTCCTACAGTTTTTAGGGTTTTTTGGCCTTTCTCAGTTAAGGTGTATACTCGTTTCCGCTGTTCGGTATCGGCGGCTACCCAGCCTTTCCTTTCCAGCGAATACAGCAAAGAGTAGACTGTGCCTGAGCTTACTAAGATGTTGAATCGTTTGTGTACGAGCCCGATGATGTCGTAGCCGCTAAGTGGTTTTTCTTGTAGTTCAGCTAAAATTAGTACATCCATGAAAGTTTTTATTGCACGTCTGCGTAGATTTTCCACGATTTTTGACGCCATTAAATCAGACTCCAACTTAGAATTAGACTATTGTATAGTTTTTTCTATTTAACATTTACACACAATTCGAATTCCGAATCAGACTAGAACAAAAATTATTTAGGGCGGAGTCAGACTTTGAGATAAACA
>PIXS01000367.1 GCA_003096255.1 Candidatus Bathyarchaeum sp.
TATTGGAACTCTTACACAACGGAAGATGAAGTAAATGCTGTAGGTACTGGAGTCGAAGCAGATTATCTTTACAGCAAGACTTTACAATGGTTCGAGCATCCATTGCTATCTGACTGGTTCGTTGTGGCTGAAGTAGACATAGGGTCTCCTTAATGCTAACGGTTAAAAATTGTCTCTGTAATATTTCACATGCTCTTTCCCTTTTTTTCATTTTTGAATAATTGTTGACCAATTCAGAACTGAAATTATTTGATATCTGCTTTTGGTGACAATTTGGACTCAATTTGAACTCAAAATGTGAAAAATGTTATTTTTCTATTTTTTTGATTTTCTAATAAAAGGGGGTGAGTTTATTGAAAAGAAAAATGTTGTTGCAGTCAGTATTGCTTAGTGGCTTAATAACTGCGTTAATTTTCTCGACAATCGGAGTAGGGTTTGCGACTTTTTGGCCAGATCCTCAGGTCAGTCGGGAACGCTCCAGTTGGGACCAATTTAATACCGTCGTTAAATCGTGGGTGGGTGGTCATTTTGGATATGCATGGTTTGATTATGGCTATTTTGGTTCAGGAAGGCAAGCCGACTCAAACTATGGTTCAAGTGTTGAAGGAAATTTGTGGTATTGGTGGGTGGTTGACTATGTTACTTATCAGTCTGGTAGCACTCCGCAAAACGCGATATATGGTCAAACAAATGAAGTTGATGCAAGTTACTTGTATGTGCGTACAATGTCTTGGTTCAGTAAACCCGGGTATGAAGACTGGCAAATTGAAAATTACGTAGAAATGTTATGGTCTGAAGAATATGACCCTTAATCTCTGAACCTGTAATGACATCCATGAACGCTGCACAAACAACATTCATCTTTTTTTTGAAATTTACTAAACTACAATGAGGAAAATTGAATGGGGTGAGAATTGATGAAAAGGCTACACGTGAATTGGGTCTCAACTATAATACTCGTATTTGTAATTTTTTTCTCTTTTAGTCCTCATTGTTTTTCTGGTTCAAATAGTTCCCCGCCGACTTGGCTCAAGAAAGGAGTGTACGCCAAATACACTTTTCCTTCTGGGCATCTTTTTTTGGCAAATCCTACGGCGCGGTATGGTATTGATTCTATAGACTTTTCTGATGGCATGTTTAGATGGGAATGTGTTGACTTAGTGGAAGATTTTGCGAAACTCAAGCTCACAGTTGAATATGTTGAAACTCGGAAAAATGGAGAAGATTTAGAAGAACCTATACCACGCAATTTGTCCACAGAAGTGGATGTAAATACTTTTAATCGTGGCCTCTATCTTCAAAATGGCTCCCTTGTTGGGAGAACAACACTATGGTTGCCAGCTAACGCTACTCTGGACACAGTCATTACAATATGGGATGTCCCACCTGACAAAGTGACAATAAAACCAACAAACACAACCAGTTTAGGTATGTCACCACAAGGAACCCAGCCAGCATTAAAAATTAGTTCATTTGCTAATGGGACAATTAATGGAAAGAATATTTCACTCCACGGGTTGTGGGACCTTAATACAGGGGTTATGCTTAGTCAAGTCATGGAACATGAAGCCGCTTTTACTGCGTTAAATATAACCGATTGGATAGCAAATGGGGTCTTTGAAGATACAAACATTGACCTCGGACCACCAAACAAAAATCCTGAAGACCCACGTTTACTTATGCTAATCTCTGTTCCTGCTGTTTTTGTCATTTTGTCTGTTCTTATTTTTAACCATAAACGAAAAAAGTAAAACCTTGGACCAGAAAAGATAAACCCTTTATGTTCTTGATTTCTTACGAAATCCACACTTTCAGCAATTCTCTTTTCAATTTTTTTGTGGGGGGGTCTTTTGCTATATTTTGCTATATCCCTATCAGCTTACTTTTTTATTCATGACCGCTTAGAAATGTTTAATAAATTGAGTTACGTCTGTGGGTGTAAGTGAGCAGAAAATGCCGAAGAAAATACTCCTGTATCTCGGTCATACTATTGAAGAACTGCAAGGCATGTCTATGGACGAGTTCATAAAGTTGCTTCCTTCAAGGCAACGCAGAAGCCTGCAACGTGGGCTTAGCCAGACACAAAGAACACTTCTAGAAAACATTAGAATCGCCAAGAAAAACGCCAAAGAAGGAACCAAAGCGTCAGTTAAAACCCACTCACGCGACATGATAATCCTTCCAGAAATGGTAGGCGTAACCCTTCTAATCCACAACGGAAAAGAATTCAATCCAGTGGACGTAGAACCAGAAATGATGGGATGCTACCTAGGCGAATTCGCCATAACAAACAGACCAGTACGCCACGGCAGTCCTGGTATCGGCGCATCCAGATCATCAATGTATGTGCCACTCAAGTAACAGCCCAACACTGGCACAAAGAAATTTCTAAGTCTGACGTTGAGGAAAACACTCCTCAACTCAACATTTTTTCCAATTAATCCTTTGATTTTATTAGGTCACAGAAAAAAAGAGGAAAGAATTTTTGAAACCAGCATGTTATGCATCGTCATAATGAGATACAGATGGGTTGTCGTTATAGCTCATAGTGTGTTGGCCCTGTGCCAGAAGGTCCTGTGCTGCTTGATTTGCATGTAACCACGCCCATACACTAACTTCGTAGTCGTTGTACCACTCTTCACCCCACACATCTAAGAACTCCTCAGCGTAGGTTACTGTGATTTCTGTATCAGAACCTAAAAAGAGACGACCGTGGTCTACGTCACCACCCGGATCTATGAACGTGTCTTAGAAGCCCTCGGCAAAGCAGAAACTTCCCACTCCCAATCGTAATGTAGAGAAGTCGTATGTGTCCGTTTCGAAATCTTCTTCAATGTAGAGATTTGCTGTGATGACTCCAGAATCGTCTGCTTCCCAAGCATCGTAGCTCAAGAAAGCGGTGTCACTAAGGAATTCTAATCCATGGCCAATCCAGTAAACATCTACATCGTCGTATGCTGCACAAGCCCAAGTTATCCATGCTGAAATTAAATAGTGGGTGCAGTCGCTGTTTGTCATGAAATGCCAATAATCATATGGACATACTGAACTTATCCACCCTGAGATGGCATCGTAAGCGTCTTCGACCATTGCAACATCTTGATCGATTCCTGGATAATTCCAAATTGCAAACACCAGACATGCTCTTTCGTTGGTTTGAGTTATGCTAAAAGATTCTGTGGATTTGTTACTGGAATTTGCGTAATGTCCGCTGGAGTCAGGGGGATTAGACAAATCAAATTCGTAAGGTGTAATTCGGTCTGAGCCAATCAAGTTGACTTCATTAGTGGGTGATTCAGGTGTTATTGTGGCATAATATTCTCCGTCATCATCATTAATGGTGGCGATAACGTTGTATGACCTGCAAATCTGAATCATCAGTTTTCTAGAAATGTTTGCCATATCTTTTTCGGCGTAGCCCAATTCTTTGAGTAATTCGGATGCATCAACATGAACTCGTAAACCCTTGAGGTCATTTGAATCATCGGTAGTCTTTGCACTGACAATTAGAGGAATGGTAATCGATATTATTAGTGCTGAAATTAGTGCCAAACAATAGATTTTCTGTTTCATTCTTTTTACCTCTATTCTCATATTTTGTTAATCATGAACATAATTCTACAGTTTAGTACAGGTGTACTAAACATTAGTACAGTTTATGATGCACTAAATATTCTAAACTGAAGATTAAAAAATGCCCTAACCTTGAACTGTTTACTATAAGGTACCATTGCGCCAAACTTTTATTGTTTCATAATAGAAAATTGCAACAAACAACAACGTTGCAGACACAAAGAAAAAGTATTCACGATTAATCTCAGTTGGTCTAAAAAATGTAAGCTCAAAAAGCAGAATAGCGCTGGCAAATATTGAGTAAAAAAGGTATCTTGGAATTAGAAAATGACTAATTCTCAAATGGTTCTCCAAGAAAACTTTGTCCAGCACATAGTTGCCCTGTTCACGTTTCAAAAATCCAGCTTCTTCAAGTTTGTTTATGTGGTACTGAGCTTGCGACGGGCTACTCAACTTCAGAGTTCTTTGAATTTCTCTAATCCCCAGAGAACTATCCGTTATCAAGAACAAGCGATAAACTTCACGTGTAGTTCCCTTTAGAATGTCCACTGATTCTTTTCCCTTCAAATTCAGCAACCAATCACTTAATGTAAATTATAACTAAAATTTGTTCTGCTATTCTTCAAAAATAAATGTATTATTGAGTATTCAATGCGTTTACGAAATAAGGATTAAATAGCGAGTAGGAATATAACAAAATGGTTGTACACAAGTTTGCTTGAGCCAAACAGAAAGATTATGTTATCAGTTTTTCTAGCGATAATTTCAGCATTTTCATTAATGGGAGTTAGTTATTTTATTTTTCCTGATGCCTCTTCAGAACCCCAAAATCTTTCTGTTCACGTGCCAGACCAATCTTTGTTTAGTGAACTCTTTTGGGTTATCCAATGGCTGTGTTTCGCTGCTTTTCTCGCAATTATTGTTGTTGGAATGATATTCTTTACGACTAAAATGAGAAACAAGAAAACAGCAAAACTCGCTTGATGAGCTTATGCTCTGTAGGTTGGTTCTGCTCGCTTCTTTTGAGCATTCCCTGTTGGAATCTTCGGAAGGGGTATTGGCGGGGGGATGTTTAGTGTTCGGCAGATGACTATGGACTCTAAGAAAACAAGGTTAGAAATAGACTGAAGAATAACTGGGGGCGGCGCTTTTTTGTCTTTGTGGTCTTGAACTATTTTTTTTAGTTCGTCGGGTTCTCCTGTTACGTGGCCTATTCCTTTGAAACTCATTTGAGCCACAGCAGGATTATAATTGATGGTGAAAACAAAGGGAACTTCCAGCATGTTCTCACCTTTCTTGTTGATTCCAACAACGTTAAGGTTGGTTGCTATCTGAACATTAGGAATGGGCTTTCCAACTTCCCAGAAATTCTCTGCAGAAACGCTTTTGATGAGCGCTCTAACGTTAATCATGTTTTAGCCCACCTAGTTCAGACGCAATTTTAGTTTAGGATTGTTGCTTGTATCGCGTCAAACCACAGTGACCACAACTGAAGCGGTCGCCATGGTCGGCCATGAAGTATCCAGGTCCACACCTTTCACAGCTGGGACGCAATCGTTTAAGCTCGGTTCCTTCAACTTTGTATTTTTCGCCGATTTTAGTCTTCTTTTTTGCCATCATGCTTCCTCCGAAGTTTCTTCTTTTGGTTGTTCTTCTGGTGCTTTTGACTCTTCAGGCTTTTCTGGAGCTTTATTTCGGTCAAGCACGTGTTGAGGCTCCATTAGCTTTGCCTGCTCCATCGTGTCATATACTGTTGCTTCTCCATTAGCTGACATGCTACCTGTTTTTGTAGTCATGTTCTTGACAAAAACCAATTCACTTTTTGCACTTAACATCGATGCAAGTTGCTTGCTAACTTGGACACGTGAAGGAGTGCCGCCCATGTCGGAATGGTCGACACAGAATTTTACTTCTCTTCTTTTCAGTAGTGGGTTCTGCTCTTTCGAGATGATATTAACCTTCATTGATATTACACCCGCAGGTTGCTGATGAATTGACACATCCCCCGTACTTTAGCTTTTCGAAGGATTTTTCATCAAATCAACAATACGACGCATGTTTTCCTGCCTCTCCTTGGTAACTTTAACCACAACAACCCCCACCTGCGGCTGACCATAAACCACAAGAGCTCCCAACGGAGCAGACAACACAGTAACAACAGTAAGAAGGTCTTCTTCGCCGTCAATCAAAATTTTAGTTCGTCCCTCACTGTTTATGGCAGTTCGTATTGCGTCCCATGCTTCGTCAGTTATTGTTCCAGCAGGATTCTTTGCCTGCAACGTGCGGTCAACATTTACGTCAATAGGAGAAATGGCTTTGCGCATGGTCTTGTTGTCAACAATCAAAACATCAAAAGAAAGACCAAACTGCAGCATGTTCATAGAAACAATGTCCCCAACAGAAATGACTGCTGAGGGCTTCTCTTCTGAGATAATCTGTTTTAGCTTCTCCATTGTCTCTTCGCAAGGACCTTCAAGCAAAAGCCCCTGAGGCTTCTTTAGTTCGTCCCGAAGTTCAATGGTTAAGCTTCGTATATTGGTTACCTACCTTACCCGAAGCGCGTAATGTCCAGCTTTTGTTACCTTCATGGCGCGGGCAATTGCCGAGCCTTCTGGGTCGATGATAACGACAACGCCTGAGAAGTCGTCACTCAAGTTAGACGCGTTACAGTTCGGACAAATGGAGCCCGTAGAAATAAAGTGGCAATCTCGGCATGCTTTGTCTGTCATGTCTACTTTTCTCCTGTTGCAGGTGCCTCAGCTTCTGCTTTTGCTTCGCCATCTACGCCAGTTTTCTCCACGTCTTTTTGTATCCACTCAATCTTGCCAAGGAAAGGCTGCCTTGCAGTAACACCAATCTTTCCAGAGCCGCCACTGCGACCCAAAGAAACAGCAGTTATGCGAACACGAACGTGGTCACCTGTGCTGAGTCTGCGTTTAGACTCTTTACCCATAAGGACTCCTTGCCTTTCGTCATATGAAATGTAGTCGTCCATTAGCTGGGAAACGTGAAGCAGTGCGTCAACAGGTCCGATACGAACAAAGGCGCCGAACTCTGCAATTTCAACTACTTCTCCTTCGATTACTTCTTGAATCTTTGGATAGAACGTAAGCAGCGAAAATTGAACCTTATGAAAAGTTGCTCCGTCTCCGGGGATTATTTTTCCGAAGGGATTAACTTTGATTTCTGTAACGGCTATTACGTAGCCTAGCTCTTCGTCTACCATGCCGTCGTATTTCATTTTTAGCTGTTCATAGCCTACCGCGTCAATGTCTTCTCCAAACTTTTCTGGCGGTATCCGAATCGCATCTTCTAAAGTTACAAGTTTAAACATTTAATCTCACCTATTGCAATTGGCGATTACTTGAAAGCTCCATGCGGTGCTTTCGTTTCCAAATAAAACACAGACCCATTTATAAGCCTATACTGCGCCATCCATCTCAAACCGTCGTTTTTGCCTCAAAAATATGACTGGAACCCCAACTTTTCGCAGCCTTTTGTGCAACTCCTTATCATTTGTTCCAACCGGAACACCCCACTCTGACGCTACCCTTACAATCACGTCGTCATAGGTTTCGTCCAAGTTTTTGTCGACATCAACAAAACTGCAACGCTCTGACACCTTAAGACCTAACACCGCCTGCTTTCCTATCTTGTTTGAAGACTGCGCGAGACCTTCCAGCTCCTTTTTTGTTGACGAAAGAAGAATCGGCTCGTAACGCCTGTTGAGAAGTTGTGATAACTCCTCGTAGATGTCTAATCCAAACTGGGATGGAACAAAAAGAAAGTTGGCGTCCAGTATGACTTTGAGCGGCTGTTTTTGTTGAGGTGCCACTTGTTTTCTATCATCCTTCTGAGGTCAATGTTTGACAGTCACGAACTGCTCCTGTGTCTGCCCATATTCCCACGCCAATGGAGTTGATGTTGTCGGGGTAGACTTGGTTAAGGTAGAATGTTATGTAATAGTACGGAACAAGCTCAAGGGGTTCATCTCTGCTGTGGGGCAGTAGCTGAACAGTTCTGGGCTGCTCTAACACGACATAGTCGTTAACTTCTACAAACTGGCCGTCTATGATGGTTGTCCAAGAGAAATCATCCAACCTGTTGAGCGCAATTTGCATTGCTTCTTCTTCTGAGATGTTGATTTCTGTGCTTCCAACGTTAAACAGGTACCATCCATCAGTAAGGGTTTCTAGCACTCCGTTGTCGATAGTTATACTGACTCCTTTGCTCTGAAAATCAATTCCGGCTGTGGTATAAGTCCAAGCTATTTCTGCGTCGTTTCCTTCTGTTGCTAAAACAAATTTGATGTCCCCAAAAACGTTCTGTATGTTCTGTGGCGTGGTAACTGTTCGCAGTATGTTTCGCATTGGGTCTAAATACGAAACTTCAGCGTAGTTTTTGTATCGCAAAAGAATGTCCTGCGCCAACTCCATAACGTCAGTTGGTTGAGGCTGCCA
>PIXS01000368.1 GCA_003096255.1 Candidatus Bathyarchaeum sp.
AATTACAGCAACCTGAACCACTTCCAGAACCTGAAATAGTGCCTGAAGAAATTCCAGTCACTTTAACTGAACCTGAACCCGAGTTAGTGCCCGAAGTAACTCCAGCTGATTTGCCTATAGTAGAACCTGAGGTAGTTCCTGAAGAAGTTCCAGTTGATTTGGCTGATTCAGAACCTGAGATTGCACCAGAGCCAGTTGTAGTGGCAAATGAGGCACCAAGTCTTGATGATGTTGTGGCGGAGACTCTGGAGTATCTGGAGATGCTTGGCAATGAAGTGTTTGACCAATCCCCTGTTAGCGTTTACTTCGATGACTGGCTGGTAAACCTTCGGCAGGTCATGTTGGCCTTTGAATCCAACGAGGCTGTAACTATAGACGACATTTTCTCGGATGAATGTGAGCAAATATACAACGACATTGAAGAAGAACTCGGCAACAGGTTACTAAAAGAAGCCGAAATTGAAGCCTCCGCAAAGACTGTTTCTGAGAAAAAGTACATTCTGAGAGAGATGGACGATGAATATGCTGAAAAAACCCAAAACATGCAGGTCAGGGGAAAGAGTGCCCTTGATTTCATGATTAAAAGTGTTCAGAGGCTAGAAGACGAAATAGCAAAAACTGAGCAGATTAAAACGAATAACTTCATCAAGAGAATTGCACTGAAACAGAAACGTTACACCCTTGGCCAAAAATTGAAATCTGCAAAACACAGGTTGTCTGTGGCTATGGAATCCGCTGCTGCTTCAAAGAAAGAAGGCAAGGGCGATAGCGTTACTTCTGGTGCCAAAACCGCTGCCCTTGGTGTTGACGAAAACAGTTCCAAGGTTGACTTGGTTGAAACCGTAAAGCGACTAGAAAAAGAACTTGCAGAAGCAAAGAAAATCAAAGCGAGTGTTCTTCAGCCTCTAAAGAAGCTTGCTAAGGAACAAAAAATATCCGAAATTACTGATAAACTGAACGCAACTAAGCAGTTTTTGGAGTTGGCAGCGCAGACTTCTGAGGTTGAAAAGCAAAGAATCCGCGAAGAATACGAGAAAAAGAAGCAAGACACCATCAACAATTTGCAAAGCTTAGAAAAAGAAATCGCAACTAAACGAACTGACGACTCCATAGCGGTAAGGAAAGAGGCAATTCAAGCTCTAGGAAACGCAGTGAAAGCGCTTATACAAAGAAACAATGAGCCGTCAGAAGAATAGTTTCATAGTTTATGGTCAAACCTATCTATTTGTTTCTTCGTGAATCTAGTGATTGTTTCAGATGGAGCTATTCTTTTTGTTGATTGTTACGTGTCCTCTTCTTCTCCAACTGGTTCTTTTCCAGTTCTAAGCTGGGCGTTTGTAGCGCTGTAGTAGCTGAGATAGATTGGTTTCTCTTTTCTTAGAGTTTCAAGTGTTGCATCAAATTGGCACAAGTTTAAGTGAAGAAAAATTCTGCCTGCTGCGGCATCTTGGACTGGAGGTGCTAGTGGTGTGCCGTCGGGGAAGAAGTAAACGTATCCTCGGTACCTGTTTCCCTCGTAAAGGTATATGCCTGCTACAGCGGTGTTGGGGCTAAGGTTTGTTGTTCTTCTGCTTGACCATAGGCGTACTGAATAGCCATCTATTCTGTAACTTGGCATGGTTATACTTATAGTTAAATTTTTTATTTAACTGTTTTCGGTTGAGCTTGAAACAAATCTTAATGATGTTGTAATTGCGACTTGATGCCAAAAGTTACGACGATTTTTTCTAAACTTACTTTGATTTTTTGTTTAGGATTTGTCTGAAGGCTTCTAGGTCTATTCCGTAGTCGTGGCAGATGTCAACTATGCTAGATGCATACATGTGGAAAATTTCTTCGATGATTGCTTTTACTGTTTCTTCGGGGATGTCTTCTGTGGGTTTAAGGAAAAGAATAAACCACCTTCCAAGCTGAGTGGGAACATACCATTTGATTCTGACTTTTCTTTTTCCTTTTTGCACTTGTTCCATTCCTTGCTCAAGAATGTCTGCAGAAACCATGCGTTTTAGGTACTCAATTATTGATTTGTTAGAATAAGTTGTTCCTTTTATGAGGTCTCGTTGGTAGGTTCGTCCGTCCAGTTTTATCTTCATTAACAGGGTTTTTCCTACCTTAGATTGCAGGACGCTCCAGATTAGCGTGCGTTTTTCGCTTTCTAAGGGGAATGGCAGTATGTAATGCCAGACGTTGTTGTCCCCCATATTCATTTGCTTAGGCCTCGTTTACAGTAAATATTGGTGGTGTTAATAAGATTCCCGTTGGAGTTTAGATTCAGAATTCTTATTAGCTCAAAAAACGTCGTATTTAGCGTGATTTACGGCATGAAAACGTGGAATATACGTGCTTTGTTCATCAGCTGTTTACTGCTGGCTCTATTGCTGGGCGCGCCAGCCGCTTTCGCTGATGTTACGGAGTTTCAAGTTGATTCCACAAACCTGCAAGTCTACCGAGACGGACTTGTACACGTTACACAAACTTTGACCGTAAACGAGACCCTTCCTGCAATAACTTTTCCTTTGCTTGGTTCTTCCTTTGACAATTTTATTGTTCTTGATGAAAACAACACAGTTCTTGATTACGATGTTAGCGGAACTGATTTGACTGTTTACAGTTTAGGCGCTACTACTGTTTCGGTGGAGTATGACACATCTTCCTTAACTGCCAAAATAGCTGAAGAATGGACATTACTAGTCAACACCCAATATGACCTCTCGGTGCTGTTGCCAAAAGACTCAACAATTCTTTACTTCAGTGAGGCACCTTCCGCAATTGAAAGTCAGGGAGACCAGATTTTGTTGACATTGTTTGCTGGAAACTGGGAGATAAGCTACGTTTTTCCAATTAACGCGCCTGCGGACTTTAGTGTTAGTGACCTGAAAATTTTGCCAGACGATGACAGTGACGAGGTCACCGTAACAGTTACTGTAACTAATGACGGCAGTCAGTCAGGCTCTTTTGAGGTTCCCTTTGCCGTTAACGATACTGTGAAAGAAACAAAAACCGTTACCCTAGACGAAGGCGAGTCAACAACAGTGGAGTTTAAGGTCGACAAAAACGAAAAGGGAACATACAACGTTGACGTCGGAGGCTTAGTTGACAAATTCACGATTAATGGCGAACCTGCGAGTGAGGGTTCTTTTCCTGTTGAGTATCTTGTTGTGGCTGTAGTTGCCGTTGTTTTAGTTGTCGTTGCGTTTTTTGTTTTAAAAAAAAGAAAACCTAACCCCGAAAAAATTTTCAAACAAAACCCCCGCTTGAACGAGGAAGAACAGTGTGTAATCCAATTCTTGGTTGACAACGACGGCAAAGCCTTCGAAGCCGAGATACGCGAAAAGTTTCCTAACATACCTCGAACCAGTCTTTGGCGTCTGGTTAAGCGGCTCGAAAAAATGGGTGTTGTTTCTATCAAAAAGATTGGGCTCGAAAACAGGGTAGAACTCAAAAAGTAACCAGTTTTACTGGTTAACTGTTTTTGTGGGCTGTATGCGAAACCTCTTTATGTTTTTGTTTGTCCATCAAATACTTGTTAGCACTTCAAGGAAACCTGAGTTATGCCTGAAAAGATAATTGGCCACGGAACGTGGTACGATAAAACTGCGTCAAAAATTATAGCCCGAGAAAAGAAGCTAGGCAGAAGCCTAGATTTAGTTAGAACCGAAAGTGGTCTGGGTGCTTCGGGTTTTCCTCATATTGGCAGTTTTGCTGATTGCGCTCGATCGTATGCTGTAGCGTTGGCTCTAAAAGAACAAGGCATAAACTCAGAATACATCGCTTTTGCCGATGACCTAGACGGTCTGCGAAAGGTGCCCGCTGGGCTTCCTGACTCTTTGGCTAAATATCTGGGGTATCCTGTTACTTCTATTCCTGACCTCTACGGGTGCCACGACAGCTTCGGCGAACACATGACCAGCCTACTCCTAGACTCCCTAGACCAAAGCGGAATCAAATACACCTTCATGTCTGCCAAAAAATCTTACGAACAAGGACTTTTCGCTGAACAGGTAAGGACAATTTTGTCTAATTCCCAAAAAGTTGGAGAAATTGTCAAAGATGAGGTTGGGCAGGAAAAGTTTGTTGATGTTCTTCCATATTTTCCGATTTGCAGTAAATGTGGCAGAATATACACCACCAAAGCACATACCTTTCTGCCTGACGAAAACAAAGTTCTGTACACCTGCGAAGGCCTAGAAGTAAGAGGAAACATGCTTGAAGGCTGCAAACACCAAGGCGAATCAGACATAACCAAAGCCGAAGGCAAACTAGGATGGAAAGTTGAGTTTGCGGCTAGGTGGAATGCTCTTGACATCAGGTTTGAGCCTTACGGCAAGGACATTTCAGACTCTGTGCGCGTTAATGACCGCATATGCAAGGAAGTTTTTGATTGGGCTCCTCCTTTTCACGCAAAATACGAGATGTACTTGGACAAGAGTGGAAAGAAAATCAGCAAATCTGCTGGAAACGTTTTCACTCCGCAGGTTTGGTTCAGGTATGGCTCGCCTCAGTCGTTGCTGTTGCTTACCCTTAAGCGGTTTGTTGGAACCCGAAGCCTGTCTGTAACTGACATTCCCCAGTACATGAACGAACTTGACGAATTAGAAGACGTCTACTTTGGACGCAAAGTAGTTACAGACAAAAAAGAAAAAGCAAAACTAGATGGCCTTTTCACCTACTGTATGCTCTTTGATATGCCTGACAAACGAGGCGACCACGTGCCCTACAACTTGTTGACCTTCTTGGCAAAGATGGCTCCCGAAGGCTCAGAAACAGAGTTCATTTTCGAAAAGCTCCAAGGCTACGGATACGGAAAAGAAGGTCTGTCTGATGACCTAAAACAAAGAATCGCTTATGCTCTAAACTGGACAGAAGACTTTACAGAAATAACCGAACAAACAGTCCAGCTAACTGAACAAGAAAAAGCTGCAGTAACCGAACTAATTTCCGCTTTAAACGTGGAAACAACAGAAAACGACATCCAAACCGCCATATTCAACGTTGCACGAAACAACAACCTCAAGGTTGGCAAATTCTTCAAAGTCCTGTACAAAGTCCTTTTAGGTGCACCTCAAGGTCCAAGGCTAGGGCCTTACGTGTTGGCCATGGGCAAAGACAACGTCATTAACGCTCTCAAAAGAGCAACAAAAGAATAGGCTAAAATTGTTGAATCGGCAGTATTTTACAGAACAGCACATGCGGTCGTAGTCTAGCCTGGTTAGGACCCCGGCTTCCCAAGCCGGCCACTCGGGTTCAAATCCCGGCGGCCGCACCAACTTTCATTTTTAACTGGTTTTCCAAAAAAGGGTTTGATGTTTATCCTATTATTTTTCGTAGTATTGGTATTCTTTTTAGCATTATTGCGATTGCTAGGCATACGAAGAGGGTCAGTATTGCTAGGAATGGGATTTCCCATGCTGGGGTTAGGGTGTTTACGCTTATTCTGAAGCCTAGGTATCCGTTTTGGAAGGTTTCTAAGACTATTGGGTGAAGAATGTATATTGGTAAGGTGTTCTGGCCGATTTTGTGAATTAGGGATTTAAGTTGAAGTTTGTTTTGGATTTTGGGGGCTAAACTGTTTTGCATCAGAAGAAAAATGGGGACTGCGATTAGCATTATGTTGGCTGTTAGGGGTTCTTGGAAGAAGTAGGTGTATTCTCCGCCTATTGTGAACTGGACAATGTATGTGCCTATTAGGGTGTAAGCCATTCCGAACAAGATG
>PIXS01000369.1 GCA_003096255.1 Candidatus Bathyarchaeum sp.
AATCGACTCTGAAACAAAAAAGGTTGATTTCAAGGCTGTCATGGAAAGGATGAGAAACATCATCCACAGGGACATACACAAGATTCGTCAAGGACTTTCAGAATCCAAGCATGTGGACTATTACCCTGAGGCTGCAGAATTTGTTGCGCCCTACACCCTGAAGGTCGGCAGGGAAACAATCAAAGCTAAAATGATAGTATTGGGCACAGGCTCAAAACCGGCAGTGCCTCCAATAAAGGGAATCGAAAAGGTTGCCTACTTAACCAGTGACACAATCCTCGCCATAAGTGAACTGCCCAAAAGCATAGTCATTGTGGGCGGTGGATACATAGCCGCAGAATACAGCCACTTCCTTTCAGCCATGGGAGCACAAGTCACAGTTATCGGGAGAAACCCCCAGTTCATCCCCACAGAAGAACCCGAAGTTTCAGCCTTAGCCGAAAAAGAGCTAGGAAAACATGTGACAATCATCACCAACCATGAGGTTGAGGAGGCAAAAGTGAGCAAGAAAGGCAAGACAATTGTTGCCGTGAACAGGGAGACAGGAAAAAAGCTGGAGGTAACAGCCGACGAGTTGCTGGTTGCCACTGGAAGGTCTTCCCTTTCGGATGTGCTTCATCCCGAAAAAGGAGGAATCGAGACTGATCGCCGAGGATGGATTGCCGTTAACGAGTATCTGGAAACGTCTCAACGTAACGTTTGGGCTCTTGGAGACGCCAACGGTAGATACCTCTTCAAACATGCAGCCAACTATGAGGCGTCTGTTGTGTACAATAATGCTGTGCTGAAACAGAAGGTGAAGGCCGATTATCATGCAGTGCCCCACGCCGTGTTCAGTTACCCCGAAATCGCGTCAGTTGGTCTAGGAGAAAAAGCTGCCATAGAAAAGTTTGGCGAGGATAAGGTGCTGATTGGTTTCTACCGCTACGAGGACACAGCAAAGGGGGAAGCCATGGACGCAAAAGACTACTTCGTCAAAGTAATCCTAGAACGAGGCAGCATGAAGATTCTGGGCGCCCACATCATCGGACCCTACGCTTCTGTTCTCATCCACGAAATTATTCCCCTGATGTACACCAAAGAACAGAACGCCAAGCCCATACGAGACTCGATGCACATTCATCCTGCCCTCAGTGAGGTTGTAGAAAGAGCCTTTCGTTCCCTAATGCCTCCAGAACACTACCATCACATACTTGGGCATTACTTCAAACTAGACACATAACAAAAGGTTATTTTTGTTTGGCTCTGATTCGTGGAATACAGAATTGGTGTTCTATCTGTTTTCGGTAGAACATGTTGTAGACGCAGAAGGGTATTATTCGTTTGTCTGGAGTCGTGTAGTGGATGACACAATGGTGCGCCCTCTCCACATCAAAAGTGTAGGGGTCCATAAAGGCCATGCAGCCAATCAGCAGCAGCCTCCGCCTGATAACACCAAGAGAATCATAGGACGGGTCAGTGTGAATCTTAACCAACGTCTTCATAGCATTCAAAAGACCCGCTTCCCGCTGAACCTTCATCCAATCAAGAGAACTAAAGGAAGCAAACAGCAGCCTCAAGTAGATCCCGATTTTGCCAACTTTTTTCCGTGCAATCAGCTCGTTAAGGTCATTTAGTTTGGCCATGAACTTTTCGTACTTCAGGAAACGGTTGATGGGCGTGAACTTGTCGGGTCCTTGTTTAGAAATCAGAATCCAGTTCCATAAGCCGCAATAGGGGGTAGGCGTGAAGGGAGGCCATACCTTGGATAAGAAACTGTTCATCACTTTCAGGGGCGGAACCATGACTGAAACAGGAAACATGTCTTCTTCTTTGATCATGCCGCCAGTCTGCTCATCGATTTTTTGGGCAAGGAGCGAATTGTCTATCCGTTTTTCTCTGGAAACATAATCTGGAGTTCTTCCAGTAAAGGACATGGGCTGAAAAACTATTCCTCGTATGATGTCCACGTTTTTTGCAGCAAATTTGATCATGTCCCCAACTTCGTTGTCGTTTATGCCGCCCTGCAGGGTTGGAACCAAAATAATTTCTATGTCATGCTCCCTGCAAAGTTCAACGAGCCGCAGCTTGTTCGGAAGCAGTTTTGCGTTCCTCAGTTTCTCGTAGGGCGTATCAGTGAGTCCATCAAACTGAAGATACACAATGTTCAGTCCTGCCTCTTTCAGTTGCCTGACCAGCTCTGGGTTGTTGGACATTCTGATGCCGTTTGTTGCCAGAAGAATCATGAATTTGAGGTCATGTGCCATCTTCACGATGTCAACTATGTCGTCGCGGACTGTAGGTTCTCCGCCAGCAAACATCACTGCCAGTGGAGGAGGCTCCTGCTTTTTTAGATGTTGTAGCATGCCCCGAATCTGTTCTTGGGTCGGCTCATAAAGGTCAGGTGGCTGTGCCGCGTTTGCGAAGCAGATTGGACACCGTAAGTCACACTCGTTGGTTACATCTATGACTGACATAACAGTCGTGGACACATGTTTAGTACATTCCGTTACACCACAGCCGTAGGGGCAGTTGTCCTGAAACGGTGTTGCTGAGGGCTTCTTGAATTCTTCAGCCTTATGGTAAATGTCTGCTCTGCTCCAGTATGTGTCACTGAAGCTTCCGTGTTCGCTGCACTCTTTCTGAATCAGAACTTTTCCGTCTTTTTCCACAACCTGCGCCTTAATCTTTTTTAGGCAAACTGGGCAGACGCTAAAAGTTTCTCTGAGAATCTTTTCGGGCTTCACTTGAAAGCCCCCAAGATAAGTGCTATCGGTATCAGTATCATTGTTCTGGTCACTAACCTTTCATGTTTCTTCACTAAATTAATGTCTTGGTTTCGTAGGAGAGCAATTCCAGAAACAACAAGAATCATGTCCCAGAGGATAATCGGTATCAAATAGTACCAGCCGACGGCATTCACTAAATATGGGACTGGAGAGCCTATTACATTGAGCAAGAAGAAGGCTGCTCCAATTTTGGTGGCGAATTTTGGTCCTCGTTTCGCTGCTAATGTGGCGTATCCTGCTTTCAGGTCTCCTTCTAAACTCAGCACGTCCCGTAGTATGTTGCCGCCGATGCTGCCCATGCTCATGAACGACAGAGACAACGAAATAATCGTGAATGTTTCAGTTAATGCGGCTTCGCCATACACAAAAGATGTTCCTATGAGTAAGCCCATGAGAAAGCTTCCGACAAATCCTGCAGATTTCTTAATGACTTTAGAGTATGCAACAAGAAGAAGTGTGTCCATGAGGGCAAGAGCAAAACATAGCCAGTTAAGGGCAAAGGATGCTGCCAACCCGATGGCGAAAAGGATTACTGCTGCCAGAAGAGCGTGCCACGGAGCCAAACTTCCTGAGGGAATAGGTCTGTTTTGTTTGACGATGGCATCTGACTCTTGGTCAACGTAGTCATTGAAGGCGAAGCCTCCTGAACTGATGCATATCGCAGACAAAACAACCAACGGCAGCACCCACTGGTTTTCTGGTAAGCCTCCTTGTAGAGCAAAGATTGTTAAAACTGAGAGACCGCCAGTCATGAGCCAATAGGGCGGTCGAAGAAGCATAATAACGGCTTTTAGCCTCTTCTTTAAAGAAACCATCTAAATCGAGCCTAGTATTTTCCTGAGTCTATTAACCTTTTTAACCCTTCCTCCAAGCTAACTTGGGGGCTCCACTGCAGCAGCCTCAGGGCTTTGCTGTTGTCTGCAAGGGTAATATCCATGTCTCCTTCCCACGCTTGACCGCCCTTGCAACTTACTTCAACGTTCTTCAATCCCATAAGGTCAAGCAGCATTTGTGCTAACTCAGCCACTGAAGTCGTTCTTCCTGTGCCAACATTGAAAGCCTCTCCAGGGGCTGCAGGAGAAGTCGCAGCTGCAAGCAACATGTCAACCATGTCTGATATGTAAACGAAGTCTCTTGATTGTTTGCCTGTCCCTAGTATCTCCAGTTTGTTTGGGTTTTTCTGGAGTTTTTTAATGAAATCGTACAAGACTCCGTGACAGTTTGGACCATAAGCATTGAATATGCGGAGCCTAACAACCTCTAGTCCGTAGGTTTCTGTGTGGAAGTTGCAGCAGTCTTCACCCATGAGTTTTGAGAGTCCGTAGAAGGCGATGGGGTTTGTTGGGTATGTTTCTGGTGTTGGTCGTTTCTCTGGGTTGCCGTAGACTGCACAGGAGGATGCAAAGACTACTCTGTTGTCGTTTTTTCTTGCTGCTTCAAGAACATTCAGTGTTCCGATTACGTTGATTTCGCAGTCTTCTTGGGGGTTTTTCATGGAAAATGGGACACTTGTTTGGGCTGCCAGATGAAAGACGACTTCACTATTTTTTGTTGCTTTCTCCAGCGCCTCTGGGTCTCTGATATCCGCCTTAAGGAAATCGAGACCCTTATCGAGGAGGTCTTCTATGAATTCCATTTTTCCTGAATACAGGTTGTCGTAGGCAGTTACTTTGGCGCCTAGCTCCAAAAGTGTTCTGCAGAGGGCTGAACCCATGAAGCCTGCGGCGCCAGTGACAACAACTTCCTTGTTCTCAAAGTTTTTCAAAGGTAATTCCCCAGTTTGTGTCTGGAAACTAAGCGTACACTCACTACTTAAGCTTTCCAAAAAAACATGTTATCTGACAAAAATGGAGCATGAACCTCTGTGAGGACTCGTTATGGTTGGATTGCTTCAACTGTGAAGTCTAATCTGATCCATGCGTATTCCCAACGGTTTTCTTGTGCGTTGAAGAACTGCAGTTCAAAGATTATTCTGTTATTTCCTGGCTGGTCTATGTTTATTGTTACCTCAAACTCCCATGTTTCTCCATCCACCAGCGTTCTGTTGAAGACCTGCATGGGTTCAACTGGACTGGGTTCATGAGTAGAGGTTCCGTCATCTAACTTGACTTGCACTGAATAATCCATTGTTTTGTCTTTCTGGTTTTCTACGCCAACCCACAAGGAGAATGTGCTGTTTGTGCCCAAGACCACTGTTGTTGGGTAATTGTTTGCCTGTTTTTCTGAATCAAGAACGTACATGGCAAAGAACGGTTCTGGTGTTGGAGGATTAGCTATTATCTCCCACACTAGGACTCCGCTCATAATGACGATGGCAACCAAAACTGTGGCAATTATCACCTTTTCTTCGTTAATGCCTGAACCCGATTCTGTCTTCTTCCCAGTTCGTTTGATCTTCTTTTCCATGAAGTTATCACGTTGACCGCCATTCAACCTGTAGTTCCCTCCCATGAAAAAGACGCGTGTCTGTTTCATCGGACAATACTATATACTGTATGCTTACATTTAGGCTTGTTTAAAGTTGTGTTTTCAACGTTTATGTTTTATCTAAACTTACATCTGTTTCTGACGTTTCTTATGAAAGCCACAATTTTACCGTGAAGTGGGGAACTTATCCTAAAGCCTCTGACAGTGTTTTGGTACAGCAAGCAACACAAGCAATCAGGATGTTCTTTCTGTTGCGAAGACTGCAAACGTGGGTTTCAATTAACTATGCCTGCTGAAAGTGTTCTTTGTAACGACGCTGCATAAAAAATTAAATACTGCTCGAGGTAAATTCATCAAAAGGGGAACAGTGTTCAACTTAAAATGCCGTTTAGCTCCGCATATTCCAAAACTAGGCGGGCTATCCCACAAAGTGGCAAACAAATTATGTAGATACCCTTTCTTTTATAGCATAAAATTTTGGCAAGAACACAAAAGCGAGTACTCTTTTACTGCAGACGGAAAAGCTGTATTAAAAGAATTTAACATCCCATGTAGCCTCGAAGCCGTTAACCCCTACTTAGCCACATATCATCTGGCGCGAAATAAGTACCAGTTTCACGCCAAAAACGGCATAGTCTACATGAAAATAAGCAACCTAACATTTCAAATCGATTTTCCATACTGTATACCGGAACTGCTGGAAACTTACAGAGATAACAGCTACGGACAATACAACCTAAAAAATAAAACAGTAGTGGACGTAGGAGCGTTCATAGCAGATTCCTCAATTTATTTCGCAACAAAGGGCGCAAAAAAAGTACTTGCCTACGAACCAAGTCAAATGTACAAAATCGCTGAAAACAACGTCAAACTAAACAACCTGGAACACATTGTAACCCTACGAAATCAAGCAGTTGCAGAAAAAGCAGGAAGCATCAAACTAGACTACATGCCATACAATCCAGGAGGCTCATCCACAACCTTTAGTCATAAGAAAGCCACACAATATGATGTGGAGGCAGTACCCTTATTGACCGTAAGAGATGAGGTAGACCACATAGATTTGTTGAAGCTTGACTGTGAAGGAGCAGAATACCAAATCATTCCTGAAGCTCAAAGAAGTGGAACATTGAAGCATGTTGATCAGATTATTATGGAAAT
>PIXS01000370.1 GCA_003096255.1 Candidatus Bathyarchaeum sp.
CGCAAGTTCAGACGTAGCCAAAAAACTTTCAGACAATCCAGTTTCAGTTTTAGGCTCATCTTCAGCCACTGATTATATCACTTTTCCTGCACGGGAAGAAAGAACAGGGTTCATGGCAAGCAATTTAGCGATGGAGAACGCCCTCAAGCAATCCCAAGTTAAACGCTCTGACATTCAAATAGCTGAACTTTACGACCAATCCACTCTTCTAGAAATGCTATCTCTGGAAGACCTTGGTTTTTGCAAAAAGGGAACAGCATGGATGGACATCTACAAAAGCTGTGAAAAACACAACAGCTTTTACGAAATAGGTGGACAGAAACTCTTCGTAAACCTTAACGGCGGACTAAAAGCTGACGGAAACCCCCTTGGAGCAACTGGCGGCGCACAAGTTTTTGAAGTTGTTACCCAACTGCGGGGAGAAGCAAAAGACCGACAGGTGCAATTTGACGGCGAAACGCCAAAGGTGGGTGTTGTTTCAGAGCTAGAAGGCTTTGGAACAAAATCGTACATACACATTTTAGGGAGGAATCAAGAATGAGCAGTGAACCCATAGAAAGACGTGTTTCTTACATAGGCGACAGACTACGGGGCAGCCAGTGCAGCATCTGTGGTAAAGAGTATTTCAGAGGAAAAAACTACTGCGGCACCTGTGGACGAAAAAGCTTCGGAAAAATGAAAGACATCGACTTCTTCTATGAGCAAGGTAACCTTGAAGTTTCCACCCTTGTTAACCAGCCCACTAACAGGTTTGTCAAAATGGGCTCTTACGTTTACGGATTAGTTTCTTTCCATGATGGAAACACCCGAGTTCCAGGAAGATTAACGGACATCCTAATTGAAAACGGAACATCTGACATCTCCTGTTATGACGGTCAAAACGTTGTCCCAAGATTCAGAAGAAGATACACTGTAAGCGAAAGCGACATCATTCCAACTATTAGTCTTGCCTTCACCCTTGCAGACAGCTACTATCCTTACCAAAAATACGAAGTTCACAGACCTAAAAAAGAATACGAAACACCCGGAATTGTAGGCTACGGAGCTTACACCTCAAAATTCCGAATAAAAGAAGGAAACATGGAGCGTTCTGTGCCGTTCATTGACGAAGATGCTGTTACTGCTGCAGTTGAAGCTGGGAAACTGGCTCTAATTCACTCAGGAGTAGACAGAACATTAGTCGGCAAAGTCTACGTTGGCTCAGAATCAAACCCATACGCAGTCAACCCAATAGCATCCAAAGTAGCTCAAGTTCTAAAATTAGGAAAAGAAGAAACAGCAGACGGAGTTCAAAGCGTTGACGCCGTAGACACAGAGTTTGCATGCAAAGCAGCAACGAGCATGTTTAAAGATGCATCATCCCTAGTTTACTACCCGAAAACAGACACCTCTTTTGCAATGGTCATAGGTGCAGACAACTCTCAGGCTGCGCCCAGAAATGAGCTAGGAGGTGAACTGGACCGTTTCGTTGGTTTTGGTGGCTCCGCATTCATTTTTGGTTTACATGATATTATCGCTGAAATCGAAGGCTGGTACTCCTGCACTTCAGACACACCAGACTTTTGGAGACGGGACATGCAAGCATTTCCCAGACATGGAGGCAGATTTACTGGCAAACCCGCGTACTTCAAGCACGTCATTAAATCGTGTACAACCATTATGAAGCAGCTAGACCTCAAAATTGGAGACGTTGATTATTTTGTTCCACACCAACCGAATCTTAGTTTCCCCATTAAAGTAGCTAAACAGCTTGGATTCAAAGAAGAACAATATTTGCCGAGCATTAAAGTTGGTAAATTCGGAAACGCATATTCTGGTTCGTCACCCATTGGTTTGGCGGCTGCTCTGGATGTTGCTAAACCTGACCAAAGGATACTCCTTGTCAGTTATGGCTCTGGAGCCGGAAGTGACGCCTACTCTTTTATTACAACAAACCAGATACAAGAGAAAAAGTCACGACAGAAGTTCACAATTCAGCACCAAACCGAAAGCGAGAACCTGACATACATAGATTACCACACTTACAGACGACTAAAACACGGACTCTAAACATTGACTGGTTGAGCCTTTTTATTCACCAGTTTCTCCTGATTTTTTGTCAATATACCACTGCAGGTCAAAGTCCACAACTTCAACACAAAAAACTAGTCAAATCAACTGAATCTAAGCTACAAATTCGTGCTTCATAACACTTTCAAAGATAAATTCCGCAACAATTCTACATAAACCCACCCAGACTTCCAAAAAGAGGTATGAATCTTGATCACAAAGAGAGGACTAACAATATGGGCATCAGCATCAATCACTCTCCTTTATGTATTAGCTTCTTTTGCAATGACCGTAATGCTAGTAAACGAAGGACCAGGAGCAATTGTGAACCCATACGTCCTCGGCAGCCTAGCAGGGCCGTTAGAAGTAGAAATCTACTTGTGGCTTTCAATAGTTTTTAGCGTCGTTTTCATGGCACTTACATGCATAATCGTATTTCGCAAACAGCCCCCAGACCCTGAATTAATAAAAATGTTGCTTAAAGTAGGCGGAAACCTAGCAGCCCTACGGAAAACACAAGAATCGTCAGTAGCTGAAATCGCTGACCAAATACAATATGGAAGAAAAGTAAATCAGAAATTTTTCAGCACAGTCACTTCAGAAATAAACGAAGACAAACAAGAAATTTTACAAGTCTTGGAAAATCAGGAAAAAGCTACGAAAAAAGCCAGTTCAGACACGATTTCTACCATAGAAACAAAAACAACTGAAGCAGCAGAAAAAGTGTTTGCTAACCTGAAAAAACAAGAAACTGCAATTCTTGGAATCAAAAATCTAAACGAGGAAACCGCAACAGGTCTTAAAAATCAAAAAGCGGAACTGGAAGAAATCAGGCTTAAGATTGAAAGAATTGAAGAAAACATTGCTCCCAGTCACCCGAAACTGAAAAGTGTTGACAATCCTGAGGATATCAAAGGAATTGGCCCAGCTTTGGGAAAGGAGCTGCGAAGTATGGGCGTGACTTCTGTTGGCGAATTAATCATAGCAGATCCTGAGCTGATAGGGGAAAAGACACGAGTCTCAAAAGAGATGGCAGAGAATTTGCAGGCTTCTGCTCAATTGATGATGGTTTCTGGGGTGTCTTCCAGTGACGCTGAGTTGCTCATGGATGCTGGAGTAAAATCAAGAAAAGACCTTACATCTCAAGACATGATTGTGCTTAGCAGAAAACTTAGAGAATTAGCAAAAATCTATGCTGAACAAGGCAAAATTTCAAAAGCAGAAATTCCAACAATTGAAAAAGTTTCATATTGGATACGGAACGCAAGATAACTGGTTTGATGTTGTTCCAATAAAAACCTATTTTTTGCCTCTTTTTTTAATTTTAAGTCAGATTAGCGCATATCTTTGTTTGTAGGAATAGTTAAATACACGCGCCCAGACTATATGCTCGTCGTTCAAAAATGATACGAAGACTTGTCTTAGATGTTTTGAAACCGCACAAACCAAGTGTTGTTGAAGTTTCTGAAGCTCTCAGCCATCTTGAAGGTGTGGAAGGCGTAAATATAATCATCAACGAAATAGACCAGCAAGTTGAAAACGCGAAAGTTATCGTCGCTGGAACCTCAATAAGCTTTGACGAAATAAAAAAGAAGCTAGAAGAGTTTGGAGCTACAATCCATTCCATTGACGAAGTTGCTGCTGGAAAAATGATTGTTGAAGAGGTAACAACGCCTCAAGACCAATCTGCCCGAATGTAAAACGGTAAAAACATCAAACTTTTTGACCGAACTTTAGTGTTGTGTTAGATTAGGTCATTGAGCCGTATTATACTGCGCCCAACATCGTTGCTATAACTATTGTTGCTACGCCAGCTGCTACGGTTTGAAGTCCATACAGTAACGCGTTTTCTTTGGCAATTCTCCCAAGGTAGATTCCTAAAAAGAACAAAGTTATCAAAGTTACCACAAGAGACCCAATGTATGCACTTTCAACTGCTATCATACCGTTCAGTAACAAAAAGAAGGGTGACAAAGAAATCAGCGCCGTTAAAATCGGTGAACCTCCATCAACTAGTGCAGCGTAGAAGGAAACAAAAGATGTTGCATCTGTTATCACAGAGTCGTTTAGTTTTGTTATCATTGCGCACTCGAGGTCTTTGAGGTCTCGTTTTCTTTCTGCCCTTTCGGTCATGTATGCTCCTGAAATTCCAGAAATTCCCATTGCTAAACATGCGCCCAGACCAGAAGTTACGACAATTTCGGGTTCTGTAACATTAACAACCCATGCACCTACAATTATTCCCAGCATGGTCATTGAGCCGTCAAACCCGTTTTTTACGAAGTACCGCCGTGCGATTGGCCCCATTTCGGTAATTTGGATGTATAACCGTATTCGTTTTATCAGAGCTCTTAAGCGGTTAATCAAAATTCCTCACAACAAAAAAGTCTAAAAAAACGCTGTCAGCTATGCAAAAACGTGTTGCACTTCGTAAAGCCATTAACTGACCAATCTTCCTTCGCCCTATCTTGTTTTGAGCGACTAATGAACTTTTCCCAGATGCCAATTCGGGTTATAATCAGTTTTAGGACAACTGCGCTGGCTTTTTCTTCGTTTAATCAAAGTTTTCAAAGGCACTAAATAGTCTGGTGAGTTGACGGTAATGTTATTAGGTGGTACTAAGAAGCTCTATTCAGTTGTGTAGATAAACTGTTATGGAGATTGTTGCGTTGGTTGGCAGAGAATTACTTGAAATTTTTTATTCGCCAGTTAA
>PIXS01000371.1 GCA_003096255.1 Candidatus Bathyarchaeum sp.
GACAAAACTTTAGCAGACAACACCAAAGCAAAGAAGATACTGAACTGGAACCCTCAAGTGACTTTGAAAGAAGGACTGAAAAAATTAATAAGCTCAGGAAAATACTAGGCTCGATTTAAATGGCTTCATTGAAAAAAAGGCTTAAAGCCGTTATTATGCTTTTACGGCCTCCATACTGGCTGATGACGGGTGGGCTCTCAGTTTTAACAATGTTCACTTTGCTGAGAGGAATACCCGAATATGACCTGTTAGGCTTAGTTGTCTTGTCAGCAATCTGTATCAGTTCTGGCGGTTTTGCATTCAACGACTATGTTGACCAAGAGTCAGATGCTATAGTAAAACAGAACCGACCTATTCCGTCAAAAAGCTTAGAACCTTGGCATGTTCTTCTTATTGCAGTGTTTTTGTTTGCGATTGGCCTTTGGGCCTCTTTCTCGATTAACTTGCTATGCTTTGGTCTTGCCTTGTTGGACACCATTCTCCTTGTGGTTTACTCAAAAATAATAAAAAAGTACGCTGGATTTTTCGGAAGTTTCCTTATGGGATTTCTTATTGGAACATCTTTTGTTTACGGTGAAGCCGCACTGTTTGGTACGTTCACTATGACTTCTCTTTCATTATCCTTCATGAGCATGGGTAGCATCGGGGGCAACGTGTTGCGGGATGTGCTAAGTTTAGAAGGTGACCAAAAAGCAGGATACGCAACCTTGGCCGCTAAACGTGGTCCAAAATTTGCAACTAAAGTAGGCGCCCTGTTCTTTCTGCTCAATGTGGCGGGTTCTCCTGTTCCGTATTTAGTTGGTGCAGTTGGTTACGCTTACTTAATTCCGATAATTATTTGGGACATTATTCTGGTTGTTTCTGGTGTGGCTTTGCTTAGAAACCAAGAAGTTGATTGCGTGAAGAAACATGAAAGATTAGTGACTAGGACAATGATATTGATACCAATAGCGCTAATTTTGGGGGCTTTGACATGACTTCAGACAAAGTTCTAAGAGACACCTTCAGCGTTTGCCCCGTTTGTTTGAAAAAGATAAAGGCACAAGTCGTGGAAAAAGACGGCAAAGTAGTGATTGTAAAGGAATGTGACGAGCATGGTCACTTCAATGACACTTACTGGGCTAGAGCAGACATCTATCACAGAGCTGAACAATACAAGAAGCCCTCAGCTAAGCCCTATCAGGACAATTGTCCTCAAGGCTGTGGCGTAAACAACTGTCCTAATCACGTTTCAACTACCGTAATGGCAGTCATCGACGTAACCAACGAATGCGACCTAAGGTGCCCGATTTGCTTCGCAAATGCATCAAAGCCACCTGACCTTTACAGGCCAAGTTTGGAAAAAATTTATGGCATGCTCAAGTTTCTCAAAAACCAAGAGCTTCCTCCTTTGGCTGTAATGTTTGCTGGCGGAGAGCCCACAGTTCGAGACGACATTGTGGAAATCGTGAAAATGGCGCATGAACTCAAATTCATGATTCTTCTTGCCACAAATGGAGTTAGGATGTCTCAGGACCCCGAACTGGTCAAGAACTTGAAGAAAGCAGGACTAAACATAGTATACCTGCAGTTTGATGGTCTTACTGATGCACCTTATGAGAAGTTGCGAAACGTGAAACTTCTTCCCAAAAAGTTGCGCCTTGTGGAGCTTTGTCGTGAGCAGGACATCGAAATAATTTTGGTTCCAACAGTTCAAGGTGGAATAAACGACAACGAAGTAGGCGACATCATAAAATTTGCTGCAAAAAACGTGGACATTATTCGAGGCATAGTTTTCCAGCCTATGTCGTTTACTGGCCGAACCGCTGAATACGTTTCTAGACAAAACAGAATTGACAACTCGTTACTTGCTCAAAAAATTGAAGAACAAACAAACGGAATGATTTCAGAAGAAGACATGTTCCCTGTTTCAGTTATGCTTCCGCCCTTACAAATAATGAACAGTTTCTTGTCTAAATCGTGGCCGCCCTTCACGCCCACGCCGTACTGTGGACTTTGGAACTGGATACTTGTTTCCAAACAACGAAAAGACAAGTTCACGCCAATCAACCGTTTCTTGAACTTTGAGGCTTTCATGTCTGACCTGAAAAACCTCAATATGCTAATTAAGAAACGAAAAATTGGAAAACTTGGAATTTACATGAGGTTGTTTCTTGCTTCCTTTAAATCTCTTGATTGGGGAAAGGTACAGCGCGAAGCTGGGCTTCTGAATGCAATTAAAACGTTGATTCAAATACACACTGACCCCTCGTATGATTCCCTTGGTTACATCAGGAGAAGAATGCTGTTGATCGGAGGCATGGCCTTTATGGACCCCTACACTTTCGATGTAGAACGAGCACACAACTGCGTTATTCATTACATGACACCCGACAATCGAATCATTCCTTTCTGTGTTTACAACATGTTCTACCGAAAAGATGTGGAAAAACAGTTCTGCACTCCAAGAATCCCTGCAAAAACCAAATAGTTCCTTTCCTGAAACTTTTAGCATCTGGCTGACAAAAGCTGGATGCCAACCATTTTCGTTCAAGTTTATTCTGTTTGCTACCACATTCATCAAAGAAGTTTGTAGTGATGCTCCATAAGATGATGGTAATGTTCTGGTGGCATAAGCGAACGGAAAGCACGGTCAATAACTTCACTTAAAGCTGGGTGAATGTGCATTGAGTCGGTTATCGGTCTTGCGTTTTGCTCATGAGTGTACATCAAGGGTATAATTTCATGAATTAGAACAGAAGCGTTTGGTCCTATAATGTGGGCTCCCAGAATCTTCATTGTCTCTTGCTCTACAATAACTTTGACGAAAAAGTCATGAGCACCTATAGCTTCGCCTTTTGCGGTGTCCTCGTACCTGTAAAAACCGATCAGTATTTTGTCTGTTCCATACTGTTCTATAGCTTCAGTTTCTTTCAATCCAACAGAAGCAATTTCAGGGTAAGTAAACACAGCATGAGGGACCGCATGATAATCAGCTACTGTTTTGTGTTTTACCACAGCATTATGATAGACCACTGCCGCTTCGTAGTTTGCTACGTGTTTGAACGGATACTTGCCGTTGGAGTCTCCCAGCGCCCAAACATTAGGCTGAGACGTCTCCAGATGCTCATTAACCATAATCCAGCCCCTTTTGTCAGTTTTTATGCCCCCTTTTTCAGGTTTTAGAACATCAGAAAGGGAAGACCGCCCCGTAGCAACCAATATTTCGTCTGCAGTTAATTCAGTTTTCTTTTTGGTCTCACGGTTTACAGCAACAAGAACTTTTTTGTCCTTTGACTTTTTTGCTTCCTGAACTTCATAGTTAGTATAGATTGTAACATGTTTTCCCAGTTCTTTTTTAGCTAGATTCGAAACCTCTGGTTCCTCTTCAGGAATAAACTGAGGGTTTCTTCCAATGATTGTAACCTGTGAACCCATGGCCGATAGAAAGTGACCAAATTCTGCAGCTATGTATCCGCCACCTACTATCATGATGCTCTTTGGTAACTCGTTTATCTGAAGTATGGTGTCGCTGGTTAGGTAACTCGTTTTTTCGATTCCTTTTACTGGGGGTACAGCAGGCTTTGAACCAGTACCAAGAACTATCAACTTTGAGGTGATTGTTTCTTTGCCAACCTTAATTCTGTACGGTGCAATAAACTCTGCTTCTTCTTTGTAGTAGTCCACATGTTTGGATTGGGTGAGTCCTTCACGAATGTCGTTTATGTCCTTGTTGATTGTTGTTCTCATTCTTTCCATGACTTTCTTGAAGTCAATTCTTTGTATTTTTGACTCTATTCCAAACACGTTTGCTTTTTCAACTAGTCTGACTAAATCTGCAGGATAAAGAAGCAGTTTTGAAGGTATGCATCCCCTTGTTAAGCATATGCCGCCTGGTTGGTCTTTGTCTATGACTGCAACCTTGGATTTTGGGTTGTGCTGAATCATTGCTTCCACAATTGATATCGCAGAACCAGTGCCAATACAAATTAAATCATACTGCTTCATAACAAGACCTCAAGAACACGATAATTAGCATACAGTCTGCTTAAATTACTTCCTTAAATCGTACAAGGATATAATTTTGGCTTTTTTAGTTAGTGCTGGTGGCCGTGTCCTTCGTTTTCTTCTTTTATGTGGTGAGCTACGTGAATTCCTAGTACAGTTGCCGAGCCTGCAGCGACCCCAAGCAGCAGTTCAGTAAGTAGACCGCTTTGGTAGAATAAGGCAAAAACTGCAAGTGCATCAAAAACCAGCGCTACCACCAGATATTGATAACACCAGCCCTTCATGCTCGTTCCGCCAGTAGGGTCGTTAATTCCAACTAATAACATCAAAACAAATAGCACTACAAAACCGATTGCAAAATAAATCAAAGCATTTCACCAAACGTTCATTTTACAAAGTTGTTAGAGAAACGGTTTTGATGTTAGACCCCATATAAACTTTCTGTCAAAGACTATTTCTGCGGTTTGTTAGTAAGACGTTGAATATTGTTGTTGACTGCCAAATCCTTAGCAGAAGATTTTAAAAGTTACAAAACATTAAAACAGGAAAAGCTCCACACGAGACAGCAAATACGGTTCTCTTAAGCTGGAGGAAAACCAATCAACAAAATTTCCACCTCTATGTGCTGAACTGGATTGGTCTAAAAAACGGAGAAATCACAAAAGAATGACAAAAAAAGACACAGAATCGTCAACTGTTTACGACAAAATAATGCACTGGCCCCCTTTCACGTACAGAGACTATCCTCAAGTTGTTCCTGAAACCATTGAAGCTTTCAAAGAAATGCTGAACTCAGAGAACACTAGTAACCAGCGAAAAGAACTACAACCTTGGATACCCTATTGCAGCCTCAAATGCAGTTTTTGCTATTTCCCCACAGAACTTATTGCCAACAACAAGATGGCAACTTATCTGGATGCCTTGAAAGAATCTCTAACTAGGTACTCCAAAACAAAATATGTTAAAACCAGTGAGTTTTCCGAAATATACTTGGCAGGTGGCACCCCGAGTATAATGTCTACTCAACAAACAATTGAGCTTTTGGAATTCTGCGAAAAAACGTTTAACATGAGTGATGACCGAGAAATCAAAGTGACTGGTTGTACTCACGATTTTGATTACAACAAACTCAAAGCGCTTTCAGAATATGGTGTAGACCAGCTTGATTTGGGAGTACAAACCTTTGATGACAAAGTTCGAAAATCTGTTAACTTGCGTGACAAGTCACTAAACGCAGAAGAGACAATCAAGGCTGCCCACAAATTGGGTCTCCGTGTAAGTATTGATTTGATGTATAATTTACCTGGACAGGATTTGAAAGTCTGGAGCAAAGACATACAACGAGCATTAGATTTGGATGTTGAAAGTGCAGACTGCTATGCTTTAGAAATTTATCCTGACACTAAGCTAGCAAAACAACTCGAGTCTGGAGATTTACCTCCTATGGCAGACCAAGACTCTGAAACAGAAACGTATCTAGAAGCAAAAAACACTTTCAAGGCTGCGGGATACAAAAAAACTTGCCACAATCGTTTCTCACGGATAGAGGAAGACTTCAAAGAACCTTGCATGGAAATTTTGGGCACTGGTGCTGGTTTCTTTATGGGCAATTTAGGCAAGTTTTCTTACGTGGACATTGAGCCATCTGACGCTTATGTTGATGCGGTAAACCGTGAAGAGTTTCCTATCTCTAAACTTTCGATGAGTTCTGAGGAAGATGAGATGGGCAAGATGATGATGCGTCTGTATATTCGTTTACCCGTGAACAAACAGGAGTTTAAGACCCGTTTTGGAAAATTGCCAGAAGACGTATTTGAATCAGAAATTGACAAGTTGGTTAAGAAGGGCTTAATTGAAGTTGATGATAAAGAGATACGGTTGACGTCTTTGGGTGATGTTTGGCGTTTGAATGTTTGTTGGGAGTTTTCAAATCAACAAAACGAAAAATAATAATTTGGTAATTTAGGTGGGTGAATTTGAAGGCATTTAGAGTCTTTAGGGGCTTGATGGCTTTTCTTACAGCCATCCCTGTGAAGATGGATGAAAGCTTTTTGGAAATTGCCGCCCAGTACATGTACCTTTTTCCAATGATTGGCGCATTAGTCGGAGTTATAGTTGGCGCTTATGCGCGTTTTACGACCCATGTCTTGTTTTTCCTGTTTGACACAGTAAATGCTGCTATTTTTTCTGGTGGACAAGAAGTCTTTTTTGATTTTGTAGCCAAAAGCCTTGCAAGTGGTATGACAATAGCTTTCCTTCTCGTAATTATTGGGCTCCAGCACACTGATGGGCTTGTTGATGTGGGTAATGCTCTTGGGATTAGAAAGGCGTCTCTTGAAGAAAAAGTTGACATTGCTCACGAGTGGACAGTTACCCGAACTGGTGCCTTTTTCGCGCTAATTATTATGTTCTTCACTTTTCTGATTATTTTCGTGACAAAAACCGATGTTATCATACAAGCCCTAATTGTGGCTGAAGTTACTGCAAAATTAGCCATGGTCACTACAGGATGGCAAGGCGTGTCTCCTCCTCAGCAATTCTACGAAAAAAGGTGGGAAAAAGGAAGAAACTTTATCGACTTAATCAAAAACAAACATGGCCTTTATTCTATTTCATTGTCTTTTTCTTTGGTGGTCAGTTTTCTTCTCCTTGGGTTTAGTGGATTGTTCGCTGTATTCTCTGGAATGCTTGTTGGTCTTCTAATGATACTCTTAGGAAAACATGTTTTCGGAGGCGTAAACGGTGACATATTTGGAGCCACTAATGAAATAGCACGAATGGTTGCCCTTTTCGTAATTCTGGTGAGTTCAATATGCGTATTGTAGCTTTGATTATGGCTGGGGGAAAAGGAACCCGTTTTGGTGGGGACACCGAAAAGCCAATGGCATTGTTTATGGGTATACCCCTCATCAGACGAGTAATTGACGCAGTAAAACAGTCAAAAAAAGTTACAGAAACCTATGTGGCAGTAACATCATACAGTCCAGAAACAGCAAAAGAAGCAAGAAACGCGTCGGTATCAGTTATTGAAACAGCAGGAAAAGGATACCACGAAGACTTGCAAGAGGCAGTCAAAACTGCCAATTTGTCCTGTCCAGTTTTAATTATCTCTGCAGATATTCCTTTGTTGAGTGGAGCCTTTCTGGACGATATAATCAATAAATATGTTCAGTCGGGTAAACCTGCTTTGACTGTTATGATTCCTGAGGATGCTTTTCGTGAGTATGGCTTGTCTGCGGTTTCTCTGTATGAGTATAAAGGGAAATTGTATGCAGTTTCTGGAATCAACATAATGGATGGAAACCGCATTTTGGATGAGCAAGAACAGGAAGTTGTTGTCAGCAGTAGACCCGAAGCAGTTTTTACCGTGAACTCTCGCAACGACTTAGAGGTAGCAAAAAATTATCTGCAAAAAAGTAAGGACAAGGACTAACTTGTCACTTTGTGTTGACTAAGACTTTTATTTGGTCTATCAGTTTCTTGTTTTCTTCTGGTTTTCTGACAGTTACTCTGAAGAATCTGTTGTTCAGTCCATCAAAATCTTTGCAGTCTCTAATCAGCATCCCCTTCTTGGCTAACCCCTCTTTAATTTGCGTGGACGTAACGCCTGCTTTTGTTATTTCTATTAACAGAAAGTTAGTCTCAGAAGGGTGAACCTTCAAGCCATGAACAGCATTAAGTTCGTCTTGCATCTCCTTTCTGGATTGCGAGACAAGAAGCCGCGACTTTTGGATGAATTCATCGTCGTTTATTGCAGCTTCAGTTGCAAACATGGCTAAACTGTTTACGCTCCAAGGCATCTGCACGTTTTTCAGAGTGGTAATCAGTTCTGGGGAGCCAATGCCATAGCCGATTCTGACTCCTGCTAAGCCAAAGAATTTTGTTAACGACCTGAGAACAAACAGGTTATTGTATTTGTTGACGTATTCTGCCATGGAATACCGTTTGTCGTCATCAACGAAGTCGATATAATCCTCGTCAAGAAAAACAAGGACATTGTTCTCTTCGGCAACTTTGATAATTTGCAAAAGGTCTGATTTGTCATAAAGCACACCTGTTGGGCTGTTTGGGTTGCAGAGAAAAATTATCCTCGTTTTCTTTGAGATTGTGTTTTCCAGTTCTTTGACGTTTAACTGAAAACCTTTTGCTGCGTCACATCGAAGAAAAGTCATGTTTCCTCCGAAGCGTTCTATGGCTGCTTTGTACTCGCTAAAGGATGGAACAGGAATAACTGCTTCGTATTCGTCTTCTAGAAAGACTTCGTTGAACAGGTAAATCAGTTCAGTTGAGCCATTTCCAAGAATCACGTTTTTAGCTTCTACGTTGGCAGATTTTGATAGTGCCTGAAAAAGCCACTCAGGGTCTGGGTCTGGGTAATGTTGGACGACGTCAAGGTGTCCCTGAATCTTTTCTAGTGCTGTTTCTGGTGCACCAAACGGGTTTGTTGATATGCTAAAATCAAGAATTTCGTTTAATGGAATGCCGTAAGTTTCTGAAAACTTCCAAACGTTTCCACCATGAAAGTAAGGAGTTAAGTTTCTAAGAGATTTTTTGACAAGCTTGGAAACATCTACCATAATGTGGCTTCCCTTTCAACTTTTCAGACCTTCGTATTGGTAAGACGGGTATAAAAATTAACAGCAAAAAAGTGCTAGTTTGTTTTTTTCTCAGCGACCTTAAGGAAACGAAGTAACTCGTCCTCGATTAGCCATTGCATCTTGAAGTGGCTATTGTAATCGTTGAATATGCGGTAGAGCCAGTATGCCGCTGCCACACCACAAGTTACAACACTTAAACCGACATACTTTTTCATTGAGAACCCCGGTGATGTCCTGAAACCC